>DAIDLJ010000001.1:0-20395 GCA_027449585.1 Microcaldota archaeon
GGAGGAGGAGGCAGCACGTATTCAGGCGGAAGTGGTGGAGGTGGTGGAAGTTCTGTAATATTAATAAATGGTGCAATTGCAAACAGTGGCAATGCATATGCGTCTGGAGGAGCTGGAGGAACAGGCGGCGGAGGTTCAGAAACAGGCGGAGGAGGTGGTACTAGTAGTGCAGGTGGATCTGGTGGATCATTGATTTACAGTGGAAGTCCAACAGGAGGTAGTCTTATTGGTGGTCAAGGCTCTGGTGCAGTATATGCTGGTATTAGTTCAGGGGGCTCTGGCAGTTCCGGCGGCGCTGCGGGAGGTGGTACTTATCCATACGGCGGTGGAGGAGGAGGTGGCGGTGGATATGGCTCTGCAGGAGGCAACGGGGCCCTTGGCGCTGGAGGCTCTAGCGGAAGTGGCGCAGGTACTGGCGGATCAGGAAATGGTGGGTCTGCCGCTGGCACAGACCAGGGCGGTTCCGGTGGAGCTGGCGGCAGTGTAACTCTTAGCTGGCCAGGATCATCATGCCCAATATAACCATTCGATTCAATCAAGTCATTAAGGAAAACAGAAACTAAGCTCCAATTACTATATGTACAAGTTCAACCTACTACACACCGACTTAAATTGCAGCTATTCCCAAAAAATTCTTTAGTTGTATGCCTGCATCGTCCTCAGCATTGAATATCTCTATCTTTATTCCCAACTTGTCTGCTTTGTCAAGTATATCTTTTATCCTACTTTCATTTATTATATCATCATTGACCAGCACCGCAGAAATATTCCTCTTGCCAAGATCATTAGAAAGTTTTTCAGGGCCATATACTGCGATGCCTGCCCGTACTTCAAGAAGCAATCTGTTTATATACTCAAATTCCTTCTTCACGTGCTCATTCTCAAGAAATTTCATAACCGTCGCACTCTGCATAACTTCGCGTATTCCAGATCTTTCGGCATCGCTCGCCGGAGCATAGATTAATTTCTTCTTTATTTCTATATCCTTGTCTTCAATGTACTTCTTTACGTCATCCTTTGTAAATCCAGGACCTGCAAGCACCACTATGTCAACTGACAGATTCGACGCCGCCGCTATTATGTCTTTGAAATACTCTTCTCTTCGCGCCTCGAAGTCCTTCATCTTCATCCTCTTGCTGAGCCTGCTGTAAAGCTCGGAGACTATCTCAATCCCGTATCCTTTTATGTAGGAGACCAGTGCCTTCTCATCATCGAGCACTATCACGCCAAGCCGTGGTTTCTTTGAGTCTATGACGGCCTGCTTTAGTCTTTTGAGTATGTAACCCTTCCACTCTGGTTTTTGTATGTCTATTATCTCTGCCGGGGCTATGTTGAGTGTGTGGTAGCTTCCCATTGTCACGTACTCCTCTGGCTGCCCATAGACTATCTTGCCTGACACCCTTAGCATACCAGCATTCTTGTCTATCTCGCTACGCTCTACATTTACCCTTATCGTCACGTCCTTCTGCTCGCCCTTCTTGTCCCCTTCATGCGCCCTGAATCTGCGTGTGCTGTGTCCCTCTACCACGTCATTCTTTGATATTATCATTGCCAGAAGGTAGAGGTCATCTATATTGGACGGCTCGAGCTTTAGGAAGTTGGTGACGCCGTTTAGCCTTATTATGCGCATCGTTACACTGAATAAAAATAGACGAGAAATATTATAAATACAGAAATAGGCTTACTTCTTCAAGACTTCTGAGGTCTGCTCTATTATCCTTATCTGCTTCATGAGGCTGGACATTGCCGTTATCAGCGCCTTTGGCGTTTTCGATTCCATTACAACAATCAGTCTGTTTCCCTCGGTCTTTATCTCCGCCTTGCTGTCCCTGAATTCCTCTCCCTTAAGTATCTCAAAATAATCCGATGGGCCGTCAAGTTCTATCTGCAGCTCGGATCTTGGCAAGGTGCCACCTTCCTTTAGGCGCTCGAATGTATGGAGTCCCTGTGCTCCCTTCCAGAGTGCGTAAGGCCTCTAAAAGCCCTTGCCTTCCTGCTCACCGCTTGCGAATACATCCTGTCCGCCCTTATCGATGGATGGCTCCTGTCAACCAGTATCGCCTCGAAGAACTTGTGTGATCCGTCCTCTCCTATATAATAAGAATTAATCACTTCGCAGTTTATGAACTTCCTGGCGGCCCTCTCCTCGGCTATCGACTGGAAGGACTTCTCCATTGCAAAGAACCTTCCGTTCTTCGATGGCTTCCTTCCCTTCCTGGCCTTCTCCCTCTTGCTAAGACCCTTGTTTACCCTGACCCTTGCCACTATGACTCCCTGCTTGGCCTTGTAGCCCAGCTCCCTTGCGCGTGCAAGGTTCGTCGGTCTTTGCACCCTAATTATCGGCGGCTCCGCCCTCCAGCCCACTAGACGTGACTTTACAATATCTCCGCGTTCCTTGTATTCCTTCTGCAATGTCTCCGTTATCTGTTTGTAAGCGCCCATAAATTCACCATGAATAAATCATGTACCATTATATTCCAAAGCATAACTAAATAAAGTTTATTATCCGCGCCTTGCCTTTAAGATAGAGGTAGGCCCCCACATATGTCGGCACCTTTATCTCCCCGGCATAAGGGCCGTACTTTTGCCCCATCATGACCAGCTCATAACCGGTATGGGCGTCTATCTTCACGTATCCCTTCCTGAAGGCTATCGCCTCCTTCATCGGATCGAATCCGTAGAGCGCTCCAGGCGCCTTAAGCTTCCTTGCAATAAGCCCCGAGCCTCCGTGTATGGAGTTTGCAAGCCTTATCAGGTGCGTCGGGTCATTGGTCACATTCCTGTCTATCTTGTCGCTCTGACTGACCGCCTGCCTATCTATGATCCCTTTCCAGAAATCCGCCTTGTTCTTTATATAAACCATATCCCAGTTGCCATTCTCTATACCCATCTGCACAAGCCCTTTGCTTCTCCATAATTTGCTTGCTATCGGCTTCTCAATGCCCATTCTCATCAGCGAGTCCACTCCGGCATTAAGGTTCGAAAGGAAGTTCTTGGCAATCTTGCCCCTCCATCCCTTCTCCTTTGCGCTCGGTCCGACGAGTTTCTCACCCCTCCTCCCTGCTGTAGGGAAGAGATCCGCGAATTCTATCCCTGATCCGGATATGTATCCAGTCACTTCTCTGCGGGCTGCGGCGTCAAGCATCAGCATGTCCTTATTGTCAACATGGACGTGGTATCCCCTGTTGCCGCTGAAATTCACCTTTATCTCCTTCTCGGAGAAGCCAAAATCAGGTATGAGGAAGTCATATACCAGCTTTATTGTCTCTTTTCTGACCTCATCAAGGCATATGCTGCAGACCCAGGACTTGCCGTGCCGCAGCTGGCATGGAAGATCCATATCCGTGACATCAAGGTCAAAGACCAGCTCCGAACCCAACCAGCCCTTCTTCTCCATCGGCCTTCCGGAAGGAAACTTGTAGAATGCAGAAGACGATGAAACGTAAGGGACCGCATTTGTGGATAAGTACCCCTTCAGATCCCTCTCGTTGCGAAATGACATGTGCCTTTGGGATATCTTTATCTCAAAGTTTCCGACACCGAATTCGCGTTCAGCTATTCTTTCCGGAGCAAGATCCGTAGCACTCTTGTAAAATTCAGAGATAAGGCCGTTTATTATTGAAAGGCTGTTATCAGGACTCGCTGCCGGCATAGAAACCCCATATTATAAGCCCATGTAATGAATAAATATGTTGCATGAGATAGCTTTGCGGGATAAAGAGGTCGCTATATGGCAAAAGCAAAGAAGAGCAATGAGATTTCGAAGGATTACCGCATGCTCAAGGTAATTTCAGAGCAGCTAAAGAAGCACGAGCACATACTGCACGATATAACCGCAAAGGCAGTCGCAAGGAAGTCCAAGTCCGATTTGGAGTGGGGCCTGCTGGAGAATCTTGACATGGTGGCCAGCCATATGAGCAAGGCCAGGAAGGAGATAGACAGGGCAAGGAGCAAGCTGAAAATGATATGAATGATTGACATGGACGAGCTGGAGTTCAAGCAAGTAATAATAATACGAAAGGACCTTGACATGGGGACTGGCAAAATCGTTGCCCAAGGCGCGCATGCATCATTGATGAGCTACCTTGAAACAATCAAGGAACACAAGGACGTCGCAGACAAATGGCTAAAGGAAGGAGAGAAGAAGATAGTGCTAAAGATAGATGACGAAGAGAAGATGAGGCGGCTAGCCGAGGCATTCAAGTATAAGGGAATACCACATGCCCTTGTGTCAGACGCAGGACTTACCCAGCTTCCAAGAGGCACAATGACCGCGCTTGGGATAGGTCCCTGGAGGAGCAAGGATCTTGATTTGTTAACCGGAGCGCTTAAGCTGCTCTAATTGCCTCCTTTCAATGTCCTTGTCCATCCCTAACTCCTTGTAAACGAAGGTCAGCCAGTCTGCAGTCCAGTCAAGCTGCTGGCTCTTCTTAACCGGCATGGTCTGCCCGCCGTGTCCCATGTCTTTTTGCATCAGCAGCAGAACCGGCTTGCCTGATCCTGTCGAGTCCTGCACAATTGCAGCGAATTTCCTGGCATGAAGCGGATCGCAGCGCGTGTCGTATTCTCCGCCTATAACCATGAGCGCAGGGTACTTCTCCCCCTTCTTGACATTATGATATGGCGAGTATTTCATCATCGCCGCAAACTCCCCTGGGTCTGCCGGATCCCCGTACTCCTTCCTGCAGAGCGGACCTATGTCAAATCTGTCGGCCCCTATGAGATCGGTGAGCGGCATCTCCGATACCACTGCCCTGAACAGGTCCGGCCTTTGCACCATCACCGCGGCTGTAAGAAGCCCGCCATTGCTCCTTCCCCAGATAGCAAGCCTGTCCTTGCTTGTGTAATTGCTATTTATCAGCCACTCGGCTGCGGCTATGAAATCATCATAAGAGTTCTGTTTTTTCTTGTTGATTCCAGAGAAGTACCAGTCCCTCCCATACTCCCCTCCTCCACGTATATTTGCTATGCATAAAATGCCTCCGTCCTCAATGAAGGGCATCATGTGACTGTCGAATTCCGGAGGATTTACTGTATTGAAACCGCCGTATCCTGTCAATATTACTGGATTCTTCCCGTTCCTTTCCATGCCTTTCTTGTTGACCATGAACATCGGAAAGTCGGTCCCGTCTGCCGACTTGCACCACACCTGCTTATACTCAAAGTTGCTCATATCCATCCTATCCGATTTAGGGGCGCTCTTGAGCTTGAGCTTTTTCGCCCTCAATCCGCCGTAGTTGAATTCGTAAAGCTCATGCGGGTGCACCGGAGAACTCATCCTGAAGATCAGCCTGGTTGGTTCGTTCCCTGTTTTTGACGGATCTGGTATATCGCAATAACCCTTCATCGGAAGCTCTACAGTGCCAAGCCGCTTTCCCCCAGTAGAAAAGACGCATAATTCCGAGAATGCGTTATTGCTGTACTCGAGTATTATCTTATTGTTGTAAAACGTGTAATTCACTATTGGCATATCCATCTCAGGTATCACAGTCTTCCATCCGCGGTTGGTGTGGTTGCTTATATCGAAGCTTATCACTTTGTAATTCGGTGCGCCATCGCTCGTCACGGCCATGAACCTGCCATCCCATTGGTCCATGACATAGAATTCACTCTCACGTCCCTGAACAAGCACCTTTATCTCGGGGCTTGCGTTTGGGTGCAGGTTCTTGTAATATACGTCGTTATTGACATTGTCTGATACGTATATGAAGAGATAATGGCCTTTTGTGTCGGTGCTCACGCCGCAGGACCTCTCTGCCCCAAGTCCCTTTCCGAATATCGGGACATCCTTAGACTCGGATGTCCCCAATTCATGATAATAGACCTGATGCACCTTCTTTCCATCCGGATAATTCTTAAGGTCCGGCCATTTCGAGTAGTAGAAGCCTTCGTTGCCAATCCATGCAACGCTTGCAAAAGTCACATGCTCTATTTTGTCTTTAAGCATCCTTCCGCTCTCAATATCGATAATCCTTATAGTTGTATCGTCGTTGTTGTGCCTTGATGTGGTGAATGCCGCAAGCGTTCCGTTGTCATTAGGGAAAAACTCTATCATTGATGTCTTCCCATCCTTGCTCAGTGTGTTTGGATCTATTGCGATTTTGGCCTCGCCATCAAGCCCGTCCATGTAATAAAGTACTTTATATTCATCCCCCGGCAGCCGTCTCATCTGGAAATACCTATACTTTCCAGAAGGGAGGGCTTCAAGTGCGCCATACACTCCCTCCATCTCCGCACCACTCTCAATCTCCGCAAGCCTTCCTCGTATGTATTCGCGCAGCTGCCCGTCTATAACTTTGCGCGTATATGCATCCTGCCTTTTTGTCCACTCTCTTACCCTCCTGCTCTCAGAGTCGTTCATCCAGGCGTAGGGATCCCTTACTTCTACTCCATGCATCCTTGTGCTTACGTTTTCCGCAGCATTGCTAGGGAGACCAACCATAGGAGTAACTATACCTCCCCTCTTCACCGCAAGCACCCTGGCGTCAGCCATCATCAATTCCCCAAAGACTCAATGGAAATAGCTGGCATTTGGTCATATTTAAGCATTATCTGCAAATGCGCCAATGCTTACGAAAAACGCAATACGCTTTATAATCTGGACAAGGTTGCAAATATGCCTACTGGTTTATCCTGCCATAGAGGTCGTCAAAGAACCTCTCCCCGTCCTCCAGCCTGCCGGCCTTCATCACTGCAAATTCGCCATCCTTCGTGCCTAGAACGTCATTGACGAACTGCGACTCCTCCTTTATCGCCTCGTGGGCATCAGTATATATGCCGCTGCTCCCCTCCATCATCATAGCATCTATATGCTGCGCATGTTCCTTGTTTATCTTCACCGCAAGCACCCTGCCGCCATTGTTTATTGTCGCATTTATCCCAGCTTCACCGCTTCCGGCAAATATCCCCGTCACATCAAATACTGCCATCCTGCCGACGCTCTCCTTGTGGCTAGTGGGATTGTAGGTTCCTCCGGTCCTGTCAAAGCTCTGTATGATTATTCCAGCAACTGAAAGCAGCGCTATTATTATGTAATATGGATATACTGGCTGGTTAAGAATCACTCCTGCGAACACGAAGGTAAGGAATGGCGAGAGGGAGAGTATGTTGGAGGCCATCGTCGCCTTCACCTGCCTTGCGGCATGATAGTATATCGAGTAGTTTATCACATTGTAGAAGATGCCTATGAACACTGCTATTGCAGCCTGGCCTGCGCTTATTGCATGGAATCCTGTTCCACTTACGGCGGAGATCGCAAGCACAAGAAGTAGCATTGAGATTCCAGCAAAGAGCATTATCACAGACATATCAAACATGTACTTCTTCACCAGTATTATCGAGAATGCGTACACAAAGGCAAGCAATGCAAGCAACATGACTATTCCGGCGCTGCTGTTGCTAAATATGCCCAGCAAGTTGCCACCGCTTACTGCTAGGTATATGCCTATGAATCCCAAGCCAAGGGCCACCATCTGGTGTTTTGAGAGCCTCTCCTTTAGCACTGTCGGCAGAAGTATGAGCATGAGCAGCGGGGAGGTGCGCAGCATCACTGCAACAAGCGATGCCCCCACAAAGTTCTCCGCGTAAGTCACTCCATACTCCGTGGGCAAAAAGAGCACTACTCCAATTGCGAACAGTATCAGGAGGCTCTTCCAGTCGCGCAGGGCTGCAGACACGTCCGCGAATTTTTTCCTATATCCGACGAATCCTAAAGATGCTATTATGGCTGAGATGTAAAGCACTACGAAGAAGGAATTCATTCCGGCCCCTCTTCCAAATGACATAAGTATCGGCTGCATCGCTGCCCCCACTGTCGAGAATGCAAGCATTGCATATGCCTTGTCCTTGAGCTTCATGATTAGGAATGGCCCTTCCTTGTTTAAATAACGGCACAAAAATTTGCAATTTAATGGAAAACCATTGTTATAATGTTACTTTATAAAAATTCCTACCCATATACTATCATGAACGGCAACTGGTATGAGGAGCCAAGCAGATTCGACGAGCAGTACAGCATACTCTTAAGGAGGATAATACGTAATCTCTCGGAAGATTCAAGAATGCCCGTACTTGAACTTTCAAGGAAGCTCGGTGTTTCTAGGAAGACGATACACGACAAGCTCGCAAAGGCAGAGAGCGAACTGGGCATAAAGTACGTTCCCGAGTTCAACAACCAGCGCCTCGGCCTAAACAGCCCGCACCTCATCCGCATAAAATTCAAGAAGACGCCAAATTACAATGAGATAACACGGATCCTCTCCGCATCGCACATACCTCAGCTTGCAGTCACAACAAAAGGCACCTACGACATGTTCATATATGCCAACACGACGACAGGCAGCGAGTACGTGCACTGGGACAAGAGGATGCAGATAATGCTCTCAAAGTATGGTGCCATGTGGAATTCATCTGACGTGGCGCACATGCACCTAGGCTTCTTCCCGATAAGAAACGAGCTCATAGAAAAGACCGCGCTGGACCAGCAGGACAAGAATATACTAAAGCTGCTAAACACAAATTCCAGGATGTCCTTTAGCGACATATCCAAGGCGCTTGGCATGCATTTCAATACTGTGGCATACAACTTCAACAAGCTCGTAAAGGAGGGCTACGTGAAGAGATTTACGCTCTCTGCAGATTTGCCAAAGAACAGCTCCGCAATGGCCATCTTCTCAAAGTACACCATGTCGGAGAGCTATGAATCTGACTCGGCAAATTCAAGGCTCGTCTACAAAACCAGCGGCACAGAATTTCCGATAATAAACCGGTACCCGATAGTGCTTCAGCTGGTCGGCAGCTCCGATGTCTTCATAATGGGGGTGCTGGACGACCCAAAGACCGCATTCTCACACGTTGTCACAGAGTACAAGAGGATCTTCTCGCACGAGGATCCAAAGGTCGAATACGGGTCTATAGAGCGCATACTCCTTGGAAGGCTTCCGTTCAGGAGCGTCGACACAAAGGCAGAGTACAATACTATAAAATGGACAGTGGAGAAGGCAGAGATGCCAGAATGATCTGCCAATTATAATTCTCCTACCGTGGTAAAACAGCAAGATCGACCTCGCCCATACCAAACCCATTAGACTTAAATATGAGGCAAGCACGTAACCATACTCGTTAGAAATGCTGGTTAAAAGAAGCGCCAATCACGAAATTTCTCAACTAATGAGAGATGGGGAAAATGTACGCGCCAATAAACATGGGTTCAAATCCGTAGTTGCAAAAACACTAGAATATGATTTGGGTATTTTTCCAGTCCACAAGATAAGGCCAGTAGGTAATTTTTTAGAACGGCATTTTCAACCCTTCGATAGGTATAACGTAGGCATATTAGAAGAGAAGAAGGCCTTGCTCAACACCAAATTGGTAGGTAGATACCTGAAAAGAGGTAAAATCCTATCCGCATACGAAGCTTTTTGGGGCACATGGAACCCCAAACCTGCCGCAGGCCCAAGTGAAGTCTATATGGCATTAGGCGGCAATAAACGGCCTGCAGTTTCTACTTTAGGAGCATTCACCTATAGTGGCGCAGTGACCCATGGCATGCATCCCCTGGCTATGCCTGTGTACATGATTGAACTAGCAACCAACCATCCGGGCGGTGCGCTTCAAACATGGCTATTCATAACCGGATTTTATATTGCAGCCGGACTTCCAATTGTAATTAATAAAAGCATAAGAAATGTCAGGTCGAGATCAGCCGCAAAGAAGAGCGCGCTCAAGAAATCTAATGATTCGGATATGGCCTCCCTTCAGAGGTAATTGCGAATCCTAACCCAAATACCTGGCTTTCAAATCTCTGCCCGAACTGGACATACAGCAAGGCTTTTATATTGGTAAGTAATAATCAACTTACAGCGTATTTTCCCGCAACTACTGCATTATGCAGGAGGGATTATTATGGCAGAAGATTTAGAGGCATTTAGCAAGTTCATGGCCGAGAATAAGGGCCAGAGGAAATTCAAGCAGACGGTAGAGCTAGCCATAAATTTCAAGGGAATAGACTTCACAAAGCAGGACAACAGGCTCAATCTTGAAGTAAACTTGCCTCACGGGAAGGGAACGAACGTTAAGGTAGGCGTATTTGCAACTGACAGGAACATAATAGAGGAGGCTAAGAAGAACGGAGTCGAAGTAATAGACGGGGCGGACATAGAGAAGATAGGAAAGGATCCTGCAAAGCTCAATGACCTGCTAAGCTATGAACTAATGGCGCAGCCAAATCTCATGCCTCAGCTCGCAAAGAATCTGGGTCAGTTCCTAGGTCCAAGGAATAAGATGCCAAAGCCTCTTCTTGGAAGCAATGCAAACCTGGCAAACCTCGCCACAGAACTAAACAAGAGGATAAGCCTAAGGAACCGTGGGAAGAACCTGCCTACGGTGCACTGCATAGTGGGCAATGAGGACATGGATGCGTCAAAGATTTATGATAATGTTCGCGAAGTGCTTAATTCGGTCATAAAAAAGGTAGGCAACAGCCACATAAAATCGGCGTACGTGAAGCTCACTATGAGCAAGCCGATAAAGATAGCGTGATGTTATGATGCTCAAGGCACAAAAAGTAGAGTACGTAAAGAAGCTCCAGAAGGAGATCAAGTCCTACAAGACGGTAGGGATAATGTCCTTGGAGGCAGTGCCAGACACCCTAGTCCAGAAGGTAAGGAACAAGATGAAGCCAGAAGTGAGGTTCCTTGTAATGAGGAAGAACCTTGCAGTCAAGGTTCTTGAGAGCGATCCAAAGCTCGCAAAGCTCATGCCTTATGTTATAGGTAACTTCGCAATACTTCTCTCAAACAAGGAGCCTGGAGACCTAAATGAAATAGTCGCATCAAACAGGATGAAGCTTCTTGCAAAGCCTAATCAGATAGCTCCAAATGAGATAAACATAGAGGCCGGAGAGACATCAATAGCCCCAGGGCAGGCAGTAACCGACATGAAGACTGCAGGTATAGACGTCAAGATAGAGAAGGGCAAGGTGGTGATATCAAAGTCAAAGGTTCTGGTAAAGAAAGGAGAGAAGATAAGCACCGCAATATCCAAGGCGCTCAAGATGCTCGATGTCATGCCTTTCGAGGCAGGCACAAGGCTCAGGGCAGTGGTTCAGGGAGAGCTCCTATTCACCGAAGCAACACTCTCGGTCGACCAGAAGTTCGTGACAAGCCAGCTAGCGATAAACTTCGCCCAGGCCAACGCGCTTGCAACGGAGATTGGTCTGGTCACAAAGTACAATGCTGATTCATTCATAAGGAGGGCATACCTAGCCGCACTGGGTCTCGGCCTTGAAGCCGAGATCTACGAGCCTGGAATAACGGAGAAGATACTGGCCAAGGCGGTCAGGGAGGCAATGAGCCTTAACGGAATGATAAAGAAAGAAGCTTAATGGTGAAAAAATGGAGTACATATACGCAGCACTTCTCTTGGACTCAGCAGGAAAAGAGATAAGCGAAAAGAGTCTTGCAGACGTAGTAAAGGCAGCAGGCCTTACGCCTGACGAGGCTATGGCAAAGACGGTTGCCAATTCGCTCAAGGAGGTAAACATAAAGGACGTAATAAAGAACGCCCAGAATGTGCAGGTGGCAGCCCCGGCAGCAGCGGCAGCACCAGCAGCCTCAAAGAAGGCAGAGCCAGCTGAGGAGAAGGTAAGCGAGGAACAGGCAGCAGGAGGACTAGCAAGCCTATTTGGCTAATCGCGCCAAAAGCGCATAGCCGCATAGCCACCGCTAGGCATTCATGCATGCTATAAGAATCCAAAGACAACTGCCAGCTTCGGGTAGGTGCTTACTCCATTAAACCCATGCCCTCTAGCGCGAGCCATACTCTTATCTAGCTCTAGAAATCGTTCTGCTCGTGATCGTACTTGAAGTCCCTTAGCGCCTCCTTAAGCTCCTTTTTGACAGCAGTCTTCCTGTATATCCTGTTCTCAAGCGCCATCGCGCCGTAGAAGGCTCCAAAAAAGATCGCCGCCTGTGCGGCCACATTCCTGCTGGAAACCAGCGATACTGCCGCCGACATGCTGGTGTTTGCTGAAAACATCACAGCATCTCCTGCAAGCTTTTGCAATGTGTCCTTTGTGCGCATCTTCATAAATATACTGAAAAAATAGTGATATCTGTTCATATTTATTCCTTACTGGCGTGCCGCACAGCAAAATTTAAATAGTATCGCAGGCAATAAATCTGCAATGGTGTTATTATGCAGGTCTATGTAGAAAAACCAAAATGCACTGGATGTTCACACTGCTTTGATGTCTGCCCTGTTGCCGTATTTGAGATGAAGGACAGGGAGGCTCCTGACGTAAACAATGATTCTGCTCCTGAGGAGGCAAAGTGGAAGGGCTCCCATACTCCCGAAGTCACGGCAAAATGGTCCAATGTCCAGGACGGCCACAAGCACTTTGCAGAGAAGCACGAAGGCGGCAGCGGAGGCATATCTGTAGCTATAAACGGCGCTTCGTGCATATTGTGCCAGGCATGCCTAGTCGAGTGCGAAGGCGAGTGCATAGTCATAACTGATGACACCAACAACGTCTATCATTCGATATACAAGTAACGGCAAGCGCATCTAGCTGCAGCTCCAAAGCAGCTCATTTCCTTAAAAGAAGTGTTAGCTCCTGCGTATCAGATGCAATGAACATGTCACGTACGGTCTTCTCAACGTCAAACCCGTTCACCCACAGCGTTGCAAGCCCTATTATTGCGCCTGCAGCATGGCACTCCATGCCCTTTAGCCACTCCTGCCTTGAATTGTGCAGGATCATCTGCCCGTAACTTGCGATCTCAAAGACATTGACTGACTTGCCATGCCTATCACTGTACTTTTTCAATACCTCTCCAGCCCTGAGCTTCTTTGACCGAATGTCCTTTGTCCCATATGCCATCCTGAACATCTCTGCGCTTCCCTCCCGTATCTCGGGCACCGGATAACTGTTTAGCCCCATCTCTCTCCTATTATGCAGCTGCACTATGTGCCCTGTTTCATGCTGTATTATGTTCCAGGAATCTATAGACCTCGGCCGTATGTGCAGGCTTCCCCTATAGACAAATGCGGCCACTGTCGATATCTCCGACCCATATACGCTCTTCCTCCAGGTGCCCAGCTCACCGATGTATACCTTTATATTTTTTATCGCTTCCTGCGGATTGTATATGCCTAGCCTAGATGCGTACAGGAGCGAATTGGCTATCTGCAAAGATACATACTCTGCATCAAGCTCCAAGTTCCTAGAAAACTTCCTGCCATAAGCCAGCGCATCCCTCCTAACAGCGCCGAAGTCCGCAGAGAGATACTTTACTTCCTCTTGCTCAAAACTAAATACTGCCCTGCCAATCCTTGCAATGCTCTTGCCATTCCTACTAAAAGTATCTATCCTGCTGACATTACCCCTAGGATTCTTAGTGTGAGCCATCAAACTCAAGAAAATCTAGTTTTTCCTGATATATTAATTTGTGGATTTGGACTAGTATATCTGGAAGTCTAATCCCATCTCTATCTCGCGAGCAGAGTATGGCCGTACCTCCCTCCTGTTCAATACCTTAAACCTCCTACCATGCCCCTTGAAAAATGACCTGAGCATGTCTTCCTGCTCCGAAAATCCGCTGTCCTTGCTGCCGAATGCATAATAATGCACTGTGCATCTCTTCTTAGACACAAGCAGCGCCGACTCGAGGAACTTGTGCGATTCCTTTGGCAGCGGCATTATTATTCTATCTGCAAAATTCCTGTAATTTGCAACCTCCTTACTTACATCGCCGAGTTTTGCATCGACGTTATCAAGCTTGTTTAGCTTTATGTTCTCCACCATGGACTTGTAGGCCCTCCTGTTGAGCTCTATCCCTACAACATGGCATCCCCTGTGCGCCTTGCCTATCTCTATTGCAAAAGGCCCTATGCCAGCGAACATCACCATAACATTCTCTCCATCCTTAACTAGCCTGCAAACACGCGCACGCTCAAAGCCGAGGCGCGTCGAGAAGAAAGTGCTCCTTACGTCTATATTGAACGACGCTCCGTTCTCCTTATACAAGGCGGTGTACTTCCTTCTGCCAGCCACATACGAATACTTCCTTACCCTGTACCTTCCAAAGACCGGCCCCTTGGAAAGCACCGTCTTCACATTCTTGTTAATCCCCATTATCACCTTGGCCATCTCCTTTCCGATGCGCTTGCTACTCGCATTTATCAGAGCTACATCCCCCAAGAGCTCATACCCCTTGGCTACACTATCATAGCTCTTCCCAAGCGCCGCGTGCAGCTTTTTCCTATAGTCAGACTTCTCCCCAACCGGCTCAAAATCCATATTGACAACCTTGGTCCCAAGCCCTGGCAAATCACGGCTGCGTCCCCGATCCGCGCAGGTTATGGGAAAGTATATAAATTCATCAGAACTAATCAAATTATAATTATTGGCCATTAGTTTCTGCCTTGCGAGATACTGTTTTACCTTTTGTGCGTCCTTTTTGCGCGCTCTGACTCCAAGCATGAATTGATATCGATAATAAAACATAAAAAGTGATGAATTGTACTTCATAGTAAGGGTAACTGCAAGCCAGGAGAAGATAACTGCGGACATACTGCAGAATAAGGTCTCAAAGGGCAATACGGACATCTACTCAATAGTCATGCCTTTCGGAATGAGGGGCTATCTGATAGTGGAGGCGGCAAGCGAGATTGCCTGCAGGGACCTCATACTAAACGAGCCCCACGTGAAGGGAATGCTTGCAAAGTCACTCGAGGAGGCGGAGCTGGACAAGATGCTCACCACAAAGCAGACGGCGCAGGAGATACACATAGGTGATGTAATAGAGTTCTTCGCCGGGCCTTTCAAGGGCTATAAGGCCAAGGTGATAAAGATGGACAGCAACAAGGACGAGATAACCGTAGAGTTGATGGACGTGGCAGTCCCAATTCCGGTTACCACAAAGGCCAACATGGCAAGGATAATTCAAAAAGCAAACCAGGGATGAAAATATGACAGAAGTAGTAGTTAACGGGCTCATAGAGGGAGGAAAGGCAACATCCGGTCCGCCTTTCGGTCCTGCATTGGGACCACTTGGAGTGAATACTGCAAACATAGTGGCCGAGATCAACGAGAAGACCAAGGCCTTTTCCGGTATAAAGATACCAGTAAAGGTTACAGTGATAAAGGAGACCAAGGAGTTCAAGGTAGAGGTCGGCTCTCCAACCACAAGTGCGCTCATACTAAAGGAACTCGGGCTCGAGAAGGGCGGAAAGATAAAGGATGAGATTGCAGGCAACATAACAATCGACCAGGTCAAGAAGATAGCAGAGGCCAAGAAGGCCTCGCTCTACGGAAATAGCCTTGCCTCACGGGTAAAGCAGGTTCTAGGGACTTGCAAGAGCATGAACATAACCTGCGACGGAGTAAGTGCCAGGGAGACCATAGCAAAGATAAACAGCGGAGAGATCAAGGTTTAATCCGGTCTTGCAATGAGGACTCTTAGTCTTCCCGAACTATATTCTAATCTTAGGAAGCACTTCGGCCATCAGGGATGGTGGCCCGCCCAGACGCGCGACGAGATAATAATCGGGGCAATACTCACGCAGCAGACCTCGTGGAAGAACGTCGAGAAGGCGATCTCAAACCTCAGGGAAGCCAGGCTCCTTAGCCTTGAGAGCATAAGAAAGGCCAAGCCGCATTCAATAGAGCTGTGCATAAGGCCTTCGGGCTTCTATAAGCAGAAGGCGGCGCACCTCAAAGATTTTGCAGAATATCTGCATTCAAGGTACGATGGTATCGATTCGATGTTCTCTAAGGATTCCGGCGAGCTTAGACAGGAGCTGCTGTCCATAAAGGGCATAGGCAAGGAGACCGCAGACTCGATAATGCTCTACGTTGCAGGAAAGCACATGTTCATCATAGATGCCTACACTCGAAGGATAACAAGCAGGATATATGGAAGCGATCCGAAGATCTCGTATGATGAGTTGAGGTTTGACATATCCGCAAGCATACCTGAGGACCTCGACATGTATAAAGACTTCCACGCCCAGTTTGTCGAACTCGGGAAGAGGTACTGCAAAACAAAACCTTTATGTAATGACTGTCCGGTTAAATCATACTGCCAGTATAACAACAAGAACGGGTGAAGATAGATGAACTTCAAGGACTATGTCGGCGGCAATAAGCAGGACATATACTCAAAGATGATGGAGTATCTGCCAATGAAGGAGCCTGCCGAGCATTATGCTATGGCAAAGGAGTATGCGGAGCGGAAGGGAAACTACCGCAGGCCCGGGCTGCTGCTGCTTGCAGGTGAGATGCTAGGCGCATCAAAGGAGAAGCTGCTTCTATCCGCTGCCGCCATGCAGATGTCTGAGGATTGGATATTGATACATGACGACGTCGAGGACGACTCCGAGCTAAGGAGGGGAAAGCCTGCCCTGCACAAGATATATGGCAAGGAGCTTGCAATCAACGCGGGAGACGCCGTGCACATAGTGATGTGGAAGATGCTAAAGGACAATCTTCAGGTGCTCGGTCCAGAGCTCGGCGGAAAGATATACGACAAGTTCTACGACATGCTCGAATACACCGTAGAGGGCCAGTATGTCGAGACGAACTTCATCTACAGGACCAGGAGCCTTGCAAAGGCCACAGAGGAGCTCTACTTCCGCATAGTGCAGGGAAAGACCTGCTACTACTCGGTCTACGGGCCGATGCAGATAGGCTCGATGATTGCAGGTGCGGACCTGAGCACGCTTGGCATAATGAAGGACATCGGCGA
Organism: Microcaldota archaeon; assembly: GCA_027449585.1. Taxonomy (GTDB): domain Archaea; phylum Micrarchaeota; class Micrarchaeia; order Micrarchaeales; family CABMGC01; genus JAJZNA01. The sequence continues at coordinate 16,749 of DAIDLJ010000001.1, forward strand.
GCCCGCAGGCATGGCCTTTCAGATAGTGGACGACATACTGGATATGACGGCAGATGAGAAGGACTTCGGAAAGAAGAGGTACGGCGACCTGTACGAAGGCAAATTAACTTTAATAATGCTTCATACCTACTCGAAGGCCGACACTCAAGAGAAGGCAAGGATAGATGCGATATACCTAAAGAACAGGGACCAAAAGACAGCTGACGACATAAACTTCCTGGTCGAAATGGTGGGCAAATACGGCGGGATAGAATATGCAAGGTCCGTTGCAGAGGAGTATTCAGCCAAGGCTGCAAAAACAATCGAATCCTACAAGGGAATAATACCTGACAACGAATACACAATAACCCTAATATCTGCGATAGAGGAGCTCTACAACAGGAAAAAATAAGTATAAGTGCCAAACAGCAATATGCTTTTCCACGCAGAAGCGCAGTATTTCATATCGTGAGCGGTCTTAGCTTCCGAGTTCGGAATGGGTTCGGGCGTTTCCCCGCACCTGTGGCCGTTTGACATACCTATATGCACTAATAGCTTTAAAAGTCTTTCCCAGTACGGGCCCAAACCGTCTCCAAAACCTCCTCAAATGCGCCGTGCAAACGCAAGGCTTAAATATTTATTTAGGTATATAATCATTTACTTAAGTAAAAGGTATTGTCAATGCGGTTTGGATTTAGCGGCCTTGAAATCGGAAGCATCCTGGGAAAAACGCGTGAAAAAGAGCAAAAGTCCTCAAGGCTATGCACAGAGATATTGCCCGCCGATACCGGAAGCGCAATAGAATACTTTGACGGAGCGCCGCGGCGCTGCATATCAAGGCTAGCCAGCGCCTACACCTACTCTTTCATGTTCGGGATAAGCAATAACGACAGGCGCTGCATGGAAATCGCAAAGGCAGAGATAATTTCGCAATTCTCCACTGCCAATTCCAACAATCTCCCCAGTATTGACCAGGCCCGCAGCGCCGCATCCCTAAAGCTCGCAGAGTTATCGCCTCCGGACCGCATACAGGAGCTAGCCTACGTCGTGGCGCACGACACAGTGGGATACGGTCCGATAAGTATGCTTCTTGAAGACAGAAAGAATATCGAGGAGATAGAGATAAGTTCGCCCGAATCGCCAATCGTTGTCTACTCAACAAGATATGGGCGGTGCATCACTAATCTGGCCTTCTCCGGAGAGGCCGCATTCAGGGGCGCCATAAATCGAATGGTTCTGGATTCTGACAAGGAGATCAGCGAGTCAACCCCAATAGTCGACGCCCAGGTCGCGGATCTAAGGCTTCATGCGCAGATAAGGCCATATGCAATAAGCGGCGCCGCAGCCTCAATAAGGATAGGCGGAAGGAAGGAGATAGACCTGTCCTATCTTATCTCAAAGCGCACAGCATCTTCGCAGATGTTATCCTACCTGTGGATGGCAATGGAGTGCAGATACAACCTGATAGTCTCAGGGGCTCCGGCAAGCGGCAAGACAACATTCCTAGGAGCCCTTAGGTCATTCTTTCCATCAAACGAGAAGGTCATTACCGTAGAGGAGGATGTAAACGAGATAAACAGCTACGGAATACTAAATACCGTTGCCCTTTACGGTTCAAGATATGGGCTGGTGACTCCCAAGGAACAGGTTATAAACGCCCTTAGGATGCGTCCTGGAAGAATAGTCATAGGCGAGATGCGCGGAGACGAAGCCAGGGACCTCTTCATGGGCGCTAATATCGGGATATCATTTGCGGCCACCATGCACAGCAACGAGGGCGGCATGCAGATACTAAGAAAGCTTATGGTCAGGCCGATGTCTGTCGATATAAAGGGTCTCGGAGCGCTTGACATAGCCATTTACATGAAGCAGGCAGATGTGAATCGCAGGTTTGTCTCTGGAATCTTCGAGTACAGGTGGCTTAGCCGAGCTGAGACCGACATAGGAGAGCCGCTGGGCGAAGAGGACATGGTGAAGGTCTCAGAGCTTGCCCAAAACGGAATTTTTGACAGGCATGCGCTTGCCGAATCAAAACTAATCAGCTGCTACTGCAGGATACACGGCATATCTGCAAAGGATGCATTAAAGGAGTTCGACAGAAGGTCAAGGCTCATTGAGAAGAGCGCGGGCGATGATGGCAGCAAGTCAGTCGAAAAGGAGGTCATGAGATATGCGGGTTGGTGATTATGGATAATATACTTCCTATTGTACTACTAGCGTCCTTGTTCATTTCAGCAATAGTCTCACTTTCAGTGCTGGGAAGTGCGTCCTATTTGCAACTTACCTTACCAATTTATCTTGCATCATTCCTTGTCGTCTACATGGCGTACTTGGTTCATAAAGAGAGGCTCCAAAGGGACGGGATCACAGAAGGCATAATGAATGGCGTGTCACGTGTCGTCAGCTACCAATCCGCAAAGATTCCGCTTGCAAATGCCCTAAATAAGGCATCCCGCTTCTGTGCAAACAAACACGCATCCAATGTGCTGCTTGAATCTTCAAGCAGGATAAAAATGGGCGAAAGCCTTTTCGATTCGCTCGTTTCTTCGGCAAAGGATGGGAAGATTGGCAAAGAGATTGCAAGATACATCCGCGGCCCGGATTCCGGCGCAAGCGAGGCCTCCTTGCTCTATGGGCGCATAGGAAAGGAGAGATCTGCGCGCAGGAGCGCCTTGGCAGCGCGCTATGCCACGATAGGCATGTTCATCTCCACAATTGCCCCTTCATTTGCTATATTCTCGTTCATAGGCGGGATGATGATAACCCCGGCGAACTCAAACATCCTTTTCCTTTCAGTATCCTTGACAGCTGCAATACCTACTGCTTTCGCCGCAATGAACGTACTTTCAGAGAGGTAGTCAGATTGAACAAGACCGAAGCTTTTACATATGCTGCAATTGCCGCATTCCTGCTAGCATCATCTCTATCCTGGAAGTTTCTAGCGCTAGCCTCTATCCTTGCCATTCTCTATCCTCTTGCTGCAAAAGTTAAAATGAAGACCGGCGATCATGCCGTGCTAGCATGTGCAAAGGAGCTTAGGGATTCATGCAAGAGGAGAGGGCTAAGCTCATCAATGCTGCATCTATCCAATAGTAGCACCTGCCCTGTCGCACTAAAGAGCGCCTTGCGCGCCATTCTGATGGGCAATCATGGAAAGCTGCATATAGTGAAAAGCGGCAATGATAACCTTGACGAGCTTATCGAACTTATCTCGAGCGCGTCGGACGGCGGCTTTGATGTAAAAAATAGCCTCGACATCTACATATCCAAACTGGAATCAGAGATGGATCTGCATAACAGCGCGATGCAGGGGTCGCTAAATATGAATACTCTGTCCCAATTGGGCGTTAATTTCTTTGTCCCGCTGTTCGGCGGCATAGGTGCGAGCATAATGTCCTCATCCACATCAATACTCGGCTCGCTTCACCCGCCAACGATCCAATTCGAGCTCCTTATAGTGCTCTATTCGGGCATGATGTCATTTGTTATGTCTATATTCGGTTCTGGCAGCGCTGCGGACAATGCAGGCAGCGCTCTTAGATCCGCTGTAATCGCCGGAGGAATAATAAAGGCATCAGCAGCCCTGATGGCTTATGCTATATGAGGTATCAAAATGATGGAAACAATAGTTCCTGTAGAGATGAGGGCATTGCTAATGCTCCTTAGGA
>DAIDLJ010000001.1:20405-51243 GCA_027449585.1 Microcaldota archaeon
ACAAGAAAATTCCCTACATTCCCGTCGCGCAACTTGCGGGCAAGGAGAATCAGGAGCTTGTCGACTGGACCGGCATGCGCAATGCACCGATTGCGCGCGAGCATAGTTATACTAATCGCCCTGGCCATGATTGTAAAACTAAAGGGATCCGTGGTAACGACAGTGAGCGTGAACGGCACCAACTCAAGCGTTAGCCAGGCAATATCAAACCAGCTGTCGGGGCTTTCAAATGGCGCATGACCAAATTAAAGCCCAGATGTCGCTTGAGATGCTTGCATACATATCTATCGCAGGCATCTCAATGCTCTATTCCGCAAGGGCCATAAGCACCTTTTACTCTGGATTCAATCAGTCCATAATTGGATACGAGTATGCGACGTTTTCGGATCAGGTTAACACAGCAATTCTCAATAATTACAGTTCGCTGCGTGCCTATGTCCCATACGGCTTTTGCCCAAGCGGCATTAATGGCACCGAGTTTGATACAAAATATGGCAAGGTATACTTTGCAGAATACGTGATGGAGAGCGGAAATGTTATATGTGGTCCAGGAGCCGAGCGCATAAACCTGTCATACTATTACGGCTATGTGAGGATGTGGTGAGATATTGCTGCTTCAGTTGAGCCTTGAGATAATGATGAGCATGTCCGTATCATTAATACTTGCAGCCGTTGGGTTTGCGATATATCTGCACTCATCGCAGTCGTATAACATGTACTATGCATCCATGCTGCATTTCGCCAACCTGTCCAGGCAGTACTCCGGGTCACTTTACAATTATTGCAGGTGCGGCTGATGGGGATAATATCTGCCGACATGGTCCTGGCCATACCTCTGGCTGCCGCATCGATAATGCTTGTGGCCTTAGGAATCGGAAGCATGCAATCCACGCTAGTTGCCTATGCCGGTAATTCATACTCCCAGATAAGGCACTACAGCATATCCCAGCAGATGATTTCATTGCTCTCAGGCCGTAATATGAGCAAGAGTGCCTACGCATCTGAGCTTGCCAACCTTAGCGCATTCTACAATGTTTCCGCATATACCACTGGGCTTTCAAACTACACGATCTGCGCCAAAGATTTCTGCAGGATAGTCGAGGTGGCAGGCATGGAAAGGATAATGGTAATTAGATGAAGATCCAGACAAGCCTAGAATTTCTGATGATAGCCTCTGCTATAGGGCTTCTGGTCCTATCCTCAGTAACCCAGTACGGTGGCATGGTAAAGAATTACAAGGCCATGTCAGCAAGGCTCCCGCCAAATTATTCGATAGCCTATACTCCAACCTACTATCAAAGGCCGTATCTCTACGCCTCAATGCCCATGCTCTCCGTATCCGGTTACTCGAATCGCCTGGCAATCTCTGCCTTCGGATGCAGCAACGGCACAATTGATGTCAGGATAAGATCCAGCAGCATAGATTTCTCGTATTACAACATATCGCAGAGCTTCTATAATGCCATTATGTACTACGACAACTTCAGCCCTCTATCCAGTCTGTCTGCTGCCAACCTATCCTATTCGATAGGGTGCGCAGGCCAATACTACAACGGATCTGTTGAACTTTCAACTGCGTACCAACCCCAGACCCCACAGGCGCAGTATTCGGCATACCTATCTGGCCGCAATGAATCTGTTACGTACTCTCAGTATTTGCAGAACATATCCTATCTTATGCAACCTGCGCATTGCACATACGAAAACTTCTTTTATAATCCTTATCCGATAAGTGCGCAATGCGGATCGTCAAGCGCATGGCAGTATCGCGTCTTCTCTAGCATCTGCTCTTCCAATGGAGGCTCGCTTACGCAGACCTATTGCGTAGTCCCAGAGCCCTCACCATACCAGCTCGTCTTTGCATCCTCCCAGGAGAACTATTCATATTCTGCAAACTTGACAATTAACGTAGGATATCCTCTCAATTCCAAAATATCGAGTAAGAGCCTATCAAGTCAAATAAGATTCGGCAGCGACGTGGTGGGAAATGCGTCTGTGGAAGGAGTAAACTATTCTGGGACGCCACCAACAGGGCTGATCTCCTACAACGGCCTACTGGTCACGCCAAATTCAAGCTACGTGAGCGACTACGAACAGGCCAGCCAGAGCCTCTTTAGCACTCTCTCATTCTACAACTCAAGCACAGTCTCGCCCACAATAGCCTCAGAGATAGCGCAGGAGGTATACTCTTACGACTATTACTCAGCAAAGCTGCTTAATGCGTCAAAAGAGAGTCAGAGCCCATCATCCAGATGCATCCTATCTGCAAATGCAATAAAATGCCCTGCAACATCGCCATTCTATTATTACATCACCGCAAATGCCTCGCCATACTATGTCCGATCAAACCAGACCCTGGAATATCGCGGTTCGATAATAAAGGTGTATAATTGAAGGCCCAGTTTGCTACAATCGAGTCCATAATTTCGCTAATGATAGTGATATCGTCCCTATCCCTCTACGCCAGAACCCTGCCATCAATGCAGGAATACCTTCTCCACGCAGGTCAGAACGCTTCACGTGCAGCTGCGTCATACGATTTCATAAACCAGATACTTGAGAACACCTCAACGTATAACTGCGTCACGTCCCAAAATCCCTCTTACTGCATGCAAAATTACTCAAAATACTACAAAGAGATATACGGAATAAGGAGCATTGGGATAATGGCCGGCCCAAACCAGAGCGGCGCATATCTTAAGACCTACTGCGGTACGATCTCTGGCAATTATCTGTGCGTTGGTGTATCCTAATGTCATTCTACGGCCTAATCGCATCGCTTGCAGTAATATTCTGCCTCTTGCAGCTAAGCTCATATGCCTTATCTACCATGGCAATTAGTTCAATAGGGACGTCCTACTACCAGGTCTCCCAATACATATCGAATTCCGCCAGAATGTCGATGATTGGCGGCTGAGCGTATCATTTAACTATGAACCCTTCAAGGAGCCTGGCTACGGCCTCCGGGTTGCTATAATGCGGCGTGTGCTTTTCCGACTCCAAGACCACTAGGTTGCTTTCATGTATTGCATCTTTGAATACTCTAGAATAAATCGGCTTGACCGTGGTGTCTTTGCCGCCCCATATTATCAGTGTACGTGCATCTATTTCTGCAAGTCCTTCTCTAGTTAGATATTCATCATGGTTGTCAGCGTTAACCATCGATTCGAGCACGTTCTTTCTAGGGTTTATCTGCACGGCCTTTCCAACTAGCTCCTCACGATAATTTGGATTTGCAGCAAACCTGTCCTCCATGAACTCTTTTAGCCCAGCCGAGTCCTCAAGCACGAGTCCAAGGACGCTCATGTCCATCGCGCACCGTGCAGCTATCCACCCCCCATACGAATGGCCAAAGACGTAGAATTTGTCTCCTACAATGCTGTCTATGAACTGCCCTACGCTTTCATAATGCATCTTGAACGAATAGTCTAGATCAGGAGCATCAGACTCTCCATGTCCAAGTAAGTCCAGAATGTATATGTCGAGTTCTGCATCCAAGTGCTGCATGAGTCTGGACCAACTCCTTGTGCTTCCTGCAAAGCCGTGCAGGAACAGCACCTTTGCACCAATGCCCCTATGGTGCTTGTAGTGCATGCTGCCGTGCCTCGATTCGAAGCGAGAGCTTTCAAAGTCCCTTTCAAAGTCCACAATATCTAATGGGCTGCAATAAAATATTAAATCATGGATAAAAAATTGGAATGCCAGCAACAACTGCCACCGATGCTGTATTTATATAAATTTATACCTATTTAGTATTAGCCACCGTGGTTTAGTCCATGCAATTAATGGAAATAACGATATATGCCTTATCGATCATCTTACTGTTAGCGTTCGGCATCGGCGGCACATATGTGCTGGGGCAGCATGGAGGCTTCAACATAAAGATATCGCCGCTCGATGCAGCGTACTTCACAGTCGTCACCATGGCTACGGTTGGATATGGTGACATATATCCTGTGTCAGAGGCTGCAAAAATCTTTGTAATGGTACTGATAGTGGTGGGTATAGGTACTTTCTTTAGTATAATTGTTGCATTATCTGGTGAATTCATGAATGAGAGAATAACTATGTTTGCGGGGAGGGTTAGCAGTTTTGAGAAGAGGCGTCTAAACAAGCACATAATACTCATAGGCTCGGACACTACCAACATGTACCTCGCCGAGAAACTTACCGAGAAGGGCGAGAAGTTCATAATAATAACTTCAGATCCTGTCAGGGCTGAGAGCCTCAAGCGCATGGGCTACACCGCCTACGTTGCAGATTCAACGTCTAGCGCGGAGATGAGCGAGTTCGAACCTAAGAAAGCAAAGGCCATAATAATAGACATATCCGACAGTTCAAGGGAGATCTACGCGCTTCTTGTCGCTAAAGAGGTTGCTGGCAACTGCAAGATAGTTGTCATAGCCGCAACCAAGGACGTTGAGCACCACCTAAGGAACATAGCCGGGGGCAAGGCAACGATAGTCAACCCTTCGGATATAGCTGCAAGCACAATAACAAGCTCCATATTCAAGTGATCGGTGGACGACATGGTGATGCGCGCCACTCTTTGCCATGTCATAAACAACAATAGGCTTCTCTTAAAGAAGGCAACACGTGGCATAAGCAAGGGAAAGTGGAACGGCCCAGGGGGAAAGTTTGAGAAGGGCGAGACGCCGGAGCAATGCGCCATAAGGGAGACGCTTGAAGAGACCGGCATTACGATGCATCGCCCACTCTTCCACGGCAAGCTCTACTTCTTCATGGACGGGAAACGACGCCTGTCAATAGAAGGCTTTTTGTTCTCAACAAAGAGCTTTTCCGGGAAGGTAAAGTCCTCTGAGGAGGGTCCAGTAAAGTGGTTTGACATAGGCAAACTACCAAAAAACTGCATGTGGGACGACGACCAGTACTGGCTAAACCTAATGCTATCTGGAAGACGCTTTGATGCATACATATACTACGACAAGTCAAATGAGAAGGTAATCGAATACAGAATAAGGCTGCTCAAGGCATAGCGCAAATGCGAAGTCTGCTCAAGTGCGCAACATACGGCAGACCAGATGACCTAAACCAATAATAATCCAATTTGCCATGATTAATCAGTAATGGCATGAAGGCCTTCATAATAAGAAACCTAAGAAAAGGGGATTTCAAAGGCGTAGTGAATACTTATTTCAGCTATTATGAAGAGCTTAAGGAGAACCCATGCATTGGCCTTTCGCTATATCGCAAAAGGCCCACCATTGCCCAAGAGCGCAAATGGTTTGCATCGCTTCTTGAGAGCATCAGAAAAAAGAACGCAATAGTCATCGTCGCCCAGATGGATGGCAAGGTTGTCGGCATGTGCGATGTTCTGAGTTTTAGGCCCGGTTCAAGCATGGATCACAAAGGCCTTCTAGGAATAGCGATACACAAAGATTACAGGTCTCATGGGATAGGCTCTGCAATGCTCAAGGAAGTGCTAAGGCAGTCACGCAGAAGATTCGAGACAATAGTGCTATCCGCATTCTCGAACAACCGCGGCGCAGTAGCACTTTACAAGCGCTTTGGATTCAAACAATACGGATTTCTTAGGAGATCAAACAAAAGAGGCGGAAAGTACTTCGACGAATCATTCTTCTATCTCCGTCTGAAGTAAGCTATACCGGCTCGAACTTGTACTGATAGTAGATGAGGCCTTCATCCCCTTCAACATACATCTTCCTAAAGCGCACCCTTACCTTTGTCCCAATTTTAGGCTCTATTCCGTTTTCAAGCACGTGGCCTTCCACCATCGGTCCTTCCTTGAGCTTTATCACGCCTATGAAGTAAGGCGCCTCGTCCTTGAATGTGTCTGGAGGCACTCTTATTCTGGTTATCGAATATATCTCTCCGTCTCCGGCGAATTTCTTCTCCACCATCTTGGACTTCCTTCCGCACTTCCTGCAGACGACCCTAGGGGGGAAGTAGCTAGATCCGCAGTTCTTGCATTCGTTGCCGACAAGGTCGTATCTCGACCTTATCTTTCTCCATAAGCTTGATGACGATCTCTCCATTCAATCTGCCCTCTTGTATATGTGCACTACTGCCGTAGCGCCGCTTCCACCTACGTTATGCGTCATTCCCACTTCTGCGCCCTTGACCTGCCTCTCTTTTGCGTCTCCTCTCAGCTGCCACACAACCTCTGCAGCCTGCTTTATACCTGTCGCACCGACCGGGTGGCCGCATCCCTTAAGTCCTCCGCTGGTGTTTACTGACAACTTGCTGTTTAGCGTTGTCTCTCCATCTGCTATTGCCTTTGCTGCCTTGCCCTTCTTGTAGAATCCCAGATCCTCCATTGCAAGTATCTCTGCTATGCTAAAGCAGTCATGAACCTCAACAACATCAATGTCCTTTGCCTCCAGCTTTGCCTGCTTGTAGGCATTTTGCGCAGCAATCTTTGTGGCCTTTATCTCCGTCAGGCTATCCCTCTCTGCAAGCCGAAGCGTGTCGCTAGCCTGCGCACTTGCAATGATCTTTATAGGGGTGTCATTGTACTTCCTTGCCTTCTCAAGCGGCACAAGAACTGCAACCGCAGCCCCATCGGATATTGGCGAGCAGTCAAGAAGCTTGAGCGGGTCAGAGACCATCTTCGACCTCATCACATCGTCTATCGTTATAGCTCTCCTGAACTGTGCGTACTGGTTCTTCGAAGCATTATCGTGATTCTTTACTGATACGCTTGCCATCTGCTCTTCAGTAGTGCCATATTCATACATGTGCCTCTTTGCCATAAGTGCATAAAGGCCAGGGAAGGTTATTCCCTGAAAGAGCTCCCACTCCTGGTCCCCGGCGCCTCCAAGCGCAGTTGATGCTTCAGCGGAGGTCACATCGGTCATCTTCTCCACTCCTCCCACCACTACAATATCGTGTATTCCGCTTGCAACTGCGATGTATCCCTGCCTTAGGGCGCTTCCTCCGCTTGCGCATGCATTCTCCAGTCTAACAGCTGGTATGTTTTGGAATCCGAGCTGGTCTGCCATTAATGCGGCCGTATGCTCCTGCCCTGCGAATCTTCCCGAAGCCATGGTGCTTCCATAAAGCATCTCTATCTCGCGGCTTGAAATGTTTGCGTCCTCAAGCGCGGCAATTCCTGCCTCTGCCATAAGGTCCTTGAGTCCGGAGCTCCATCTCTCCCCGAATTTTGACATCCCTACCCCTACGATTGCCACGTCTCTCATAATCATACCTTCTTTATCGAACCCCTGTTCTTGAGGTACGTCGAATAATCAATGTATACCTTACGCGAATTTATCATTTCCATTATCTTTGTCAGGTTCTTCCTCTTTGCGTCTATGTTATCGGTTACCTCTATAGCAAAAGAGTCGCTTCCTGCTCCTGATCCAAAGCTCGTAACCATTATCTTCTGCCCCGGCTTTGCAATGTCAAGCGTAGCCGCAAGGCCCACCATTGATGCTCCAGAGTAAGTATTCCCTATTATTGGAGTAAGAAGCCCGTTTTCTATCTGCTTTGTCGTGAATCCTAGCTGCGCCGCAGCCATAGTCGGGAATTTTCCATTGGGCTGATGGAAGACTGCGTAGTCAAAATCCGATGGCTTAAACCCAGTCTCCTCAAGCAGCATCTTCGTTGCGTTTGTTATGTGCCTGAAGTATCCAGGCTCTCCCGTGAACCTTCCACCGTGGCTTGGAAATCCTGCGCCTTCCCTTCTCCAAAAGTCCGGGGTATCAGACGTAAAACTTACTGTCTTGAGTATCTCTGCTATTACCTGCTTTTTCTCCTTTCCTATTATGAATGCTGCTCCGCCTGCGCTTGCGGTGTATTCCAAGGCATCCCCCGGCCTTCCCTGCGAAGTGTCTGATCCTATGGCCATTCCGTATTTTATCATTCCGCTCTCAACAAATCCGATGACCATCTGCATTCCTGCCGTCCCAGCCTTGCATGCGAACTCAAGATCAGCTGCCATGAGCCTGTTTCCCGCGTCGATTCCCGCCGATACTATCGTTGCAGTGGGTTTTACCGCATAAGGGTGTGATTCTGAGCCGGTAAATATCGCTCCAAGCTCAGTTGCCTTTATCCCAGAATGCCTTATGGCGTTGCGTGCAGCTTCAACGGCTATTGTCGCAGCGTCCTCATCCTTTCCAGGAACGCTCTTCTCGCGTATGCCCAGTCCCTTCTTTATGCTCTCGGCGTCCTCTCCCCATACTTTTGCTATGTCCTCTACCTTTATCCTGTAGATTGGCACATATGCTCCATATCCTACTATTCCTGCCATTCATTTTACCTGGTGTTGCTGTTACAAATATTCCTTTAGTATCTCTGTCACTTTCTCTTTTGTCGGCATCGGCTGCTTGAGGAGCGATCCCTTCTGCAGCGTCATGTCAAGCGCAGCATAAGTTGGTCTTTCCACCTTGTAGAAAAGCCCTATCGGCACCTTCTCCCAGTTTGTCTTCTCAGCTTCAAGCGATCTCTCCATGGCGCTGCTTATGCTGGTAGCGTCGTGGCCTACCGATTCAAGCTTGTATACTCTCTGCCTAAACCAGTCGTAAGTATTGATGTTGTTGAACGTGACGCAAGGGCTAAAGACGTCTATTATAGAAAATCCTTTGTGCTGTATGCCTCCTTTTATCATCTCCGCCATATGCATCGGATCTCCAGAGAAGGCCCGCGCCACGTATGTCGCTCCGGATGCCAGGGCAACACCTATTGGGTTCTCAGGATTCTCTATTGAGCCAAAAGGCGTAGACTTTGTCTTCATACCAAAAAGGCTCGTAGGCGAAGTCTGGCCTGTCGTTAGCCCGTATATCTCGTTATTCATTACTATGTAGGTTATGTCAACGTTCCTTCTTGCATTGTGGACTAGGTGGCCTACGCCTATTCCATAGCCGTCACCATCTCCGCCTGCGCCTATCACTGTAAGGTCATCATTGGCAAGCTTAATTCCAGCGGCTACCGGAAGAAGCCTTCCGTGAAGGCTGTGCACTCCATATGTGCTGAATGGGTGTGGCATGGAAGAGCTGCATCCTATCCCGGATACTATCACGGCATTCTCCCTAGCTATGCCAAGATCCGTGAGCGCCTTGTTTATTCCAGCCTGCACTCCATAGTCACCGCATCCCGGGCACCATATGGGCTTGACCCCGGAGGTCAGTACCTGCCTTGGCTTTGTCGGTGCATTTGCGTCTGCCATAACATCATCAATAAACGATTAAACAATTATCCTCCGACAAGTTCGAGCGCTTTCCTTGCGATCTCGGATCCTGTGAAGGCCTCTCCGTCATATTTTAGTATGCTCTGTTTGATCTCTATTCCAGTATTCATCCTTATAACCTGTGCAAGTTGCCCAGTATAATTTCCTTCAACGTTTATCAGTCTCTTTCCCTCCAGCATCTTTCTGGTTTTTTCCTTGTCAAGCGGCATAAGATAGCTAAACGATATGAGTCCGAAGTTCCTTCCCTTGGATTTTAGTATCTCAATTGCTTCCGCTGCAGAGTCGGTTGTCGATCCAAAAGTCACAAAGAAGTACTCCGCATTCTCATTAACAACGTTTGGAACAAAGACGCTCTCATTCTTGAGCATAGTCTCTATCTTTCTCATCCTTTTGTCGTGCATCTGCTTCCTAACTTCTATGGCCCAGTCAAGCCCTGCATACATGTCGGTAACCAAGTCGCCTAGTTCCGTGTGCTCATCGCTACCTGCAACAAATTCAAGATTCTTGGTGCCTGGGAAAGACCTTGGCGAAACCCCGTCATCGGTCACCAAATATCTCTTGAATCTCTCGCCGTCCTTTCCATCAGTCACTACCTTTCCACGGTCTATCTTCACACCGTCAACGTCAAATGCCTCTACTGTTTCAACATGCTCCGACTGATAGAGGTCCATCATTATTATCACAGGAACCTGATATCTGTCCGCAAGGTTGAACGCATTTGCGGTAAGAGAGAAGCATTCATCAATTGTCCTTGGGGCAACGACTATCCTTGGAAATTCTCCCTGCGAAGCGTGCATGACGAAAAGTATGTCCCCCTGTTCTGTCTTTGTAGGTACTCCTGTGCTAGGTCCCGATCTTTGCGATTCGACAACCACAAGAGGCGTCTCTATCATCCCTGCAAGTCCAAGGCCCTCTACCATAAGTGAGAATCCCCCACCACTTGTCCCGCACATTGAGCGTACGCCGGCAATGGACGCACCTATTGCCATATTTATCGCTGCAATCTCGTCCTCGACCTGCTTTGGCATGACTCCTTTGTCTTCGTGCGATGCAAACCAATGCAATATGCTGCTCGCCGGCGTCATAGGATATGCCGAATAGAATTTGCATCCAGCCGCATATGCTCCTACTGAAAGCGCCGTGTTTCCATCAAGCGCATACCGGTGCTTTCCATCTCCCTTAAGCGTATAAAGCGTCTGCACTCCCTGATAGTTGTATCCGTCTGAAGCAGCCTTGATGTTCTGGCTTACTACCTCGTCCCCCTTCCTTCCGAACTGGGACTTGAGCACGCTGCTAAGCACGCCTATGTCTATTCCAACAAACTTGAGCGCCGCTCCTACTGCAACAGTATTCCTCATTATCGGGTCTCCGCTTGCCTTGATAGCTATGTCAAGTAATGGTATCGGTACAAGCCGGTATTTTGAGGCATCAAGCTCGTCAGCCTTGACCTTTGAAGGATCGTATATCACTACTGCTTTGTCATTGAGGTGGCTCTTCTGGTTTGTTATGGAATCTTGATTGAGTGCTATTAGTATGTCTATTCCTTCTCCGTAGCTCTTTACCTTCGATTCGCCGAGCCTTACCTGATACCAACTGTGCCCTCCTCTTATTATCGATCCGTATCCCCTGTAGGCAAGCACCTGCAGCCCAGCCTTTGCCGCTACCTTGATCACAAGAGCGCCGCTGGACTCTACTCCGTCACCATGGGCGCCAGCAATTCTTATTGAAACATCTGCCATCTAGAAACAACCAAATCAAATAATTAAATTCAACATACGCTTATAATACTGCTTGTGCAGTTTGTGTTTTGTCGTTCACAAATTCCGCCATCAGTCCCTTCTAAGGGATCCGTGGCTCAATGCGAGCTCCTTCTGCGCCTGCACGGCTATTAGATTAAGCTCTCCTGCAAGGCATGCTGCTGCAACGACCTCGGCAAGTGCGCGCCTCGTGTTTCCTTCGCTGTCCCCTTCACCATAGAGTCCCATAAGCTTTAGCACCTCCCTGCAACTCTCGTTCTTTGTCGCCCCGCCGTAAGTTGCCACCTCTATCGTCGGCATCCTAAGTGTCACGTACAGGTCGCCATTTTTGTCAACCTTCATGTAAGTAAGTCCCTGGGCCCCAGAGACCACATGAGCCATGTCCTGCCCTGTCGCTGCGTATATCCCAGAAAGTATATTTGCCATATGAGCATTGCCACCTATGGATCCTGCAAGGTTCGACCCCACCAGGTTCTTTCTAGTATTAAGGTCTGCTATGTCCTGCGGAGTAAGTCCCTTGAACTTCTCCGCAACTATCTCCTTTGGTATGATTATCTCGGCATTGACAGATACTCCTCTGCCGTTTATGCTGTTTATTTGCGATGGCTTCTTGTCAGTGCACATATTGCCAGATTCGCTTGCCAAATCCACATGCATGCCCGAAGTCTCAATCAAATGCTCTATCATAGCCTTCACTGTCTTGCTAGAAGCTATAGTTACCTTGTTCATGCCATTTGCAGCGCCTGTAGTTCCGACGAATCGTATATGGAAATCAGTTCCTACATATGTAGACTCCACACTAACAAATTCGCCGTGGCCGCCGACATGCTTGTTGAACTCTTCCTTAAGGAAAGCCGTCCCTTTAGGGCTTTTTATCCAGTCTGCAAGAACCTGCGATTCTATTATTCCACCGGTCGTTACCATTATGTCCCTTGCCATGCCATCCTTCTCCACCCTCGTAGTTACTCCTCCGGCCGCATTGAGCACCCCTATCCCCCTTGCTATCCCTTCGGTTAGCATCCCTTCCTCCTTGGCTATGAATATCGGGTAGGTCCCGCTTGCGAAGTTTCCGTTCACCACAAGCTCTCCAGGGCTTGTTATTATCGTCTGTATAACTCCTATCTCGTTAGATGTTCTTGCTCCATGAGAAGCGTCAAGGTCGATGCTGTGCTGCCCTATATGTTCCGTGCTTATACCTGCCTTTCTCTCAAAATATGTCCTCCTTACCTCCGCCGCCCTCTTGCTACCATCGACATAACTCTCCACGTCACGCAGCTTGAGCTCACCATTTACTAACTTTTCAACCAAGGCATTCATGCCTGGAAATCCTTCTGAGCGACCTTTGCTTTTGGCATTTGACATAGAACCAAGGATAGCTTAAAGTGGCTGGTTTAAATAGCACGTAATTGGGTTAGACAATCGCCAAACATGCCCCTATCTTTTTATAGTAGAAATATAATCAACATCAAGGAGGAAATGCTTATGGACGAATCTGAAAAGGATAAGGTTGCCGAAGAGGTTGCAAATGGAGGCATACCGATTCATCAGATAGAAAAGTTTGCTCCAGATGCCAATGAAGAGGTAGAGATACGCAGACTGGCCATTGCAAAGGTATGCAAGACCAAGTTGGGCAGCCTGGCCTCAAAGGAAACCGACTATTCACTGCTTAAAGGCAAGAATGCAGAAAATGTAATAGGGATGGTCCGCGTGCCGCTGGGCGTGGCAGGTCCAGTAAAGGTAAACGGCGCAGAATTCATAGGCGAAGCGCTTGTGCCCATGGCAACTACCGAGGGCGCACTTATAGCAAGCGTCAGTCGCGGAATGAAGGCCATAAATCTCAGCGGAGGTGCGATATCACGCGTGATAGAGGACGGCATGACGCGAGGACCGGTATTCGAGCTCAACTCGGTCGTGGACGCGCAGAGGTTTGTAAAGGAATGGCTGCCAAAGAACCTTGACAAGATAAAAACTGCTGCGCAGAGCACCACAAGCCATGGCAGGCTAAAGGGCATAAAGCCAAAGATACAGGGAAACAACGTATTCCTAAGATTCACATATGACACCGGAGATGCCATGGGCATGAACATGTCCACTATAGCCACAGAGTCTGCTTGCAGGTACATAGAAGACAACTTCAAGGGCATAACCCTTGTTGCTGTCAGCGGCAACTTCTGTTCTGACAAGAAGCAGTCATTTGTTAACGCGCTGGAAGGCAGGGGGAAATCGGTGGTTGCAGAGGCTGTGATAGATGAAAGAGTTCTAGCAGATGTGCTAAAGACCAAGGCAGCCGCAGTAAACAACGTGAACTACAAGAAGAACTGGATAGGTAGCGCCACTGCAGGGGCGCTTACACAATTCAATGCCCATTTTGCAAACAGCATAGCAGCAATATTCCTAGCTACCGGGCAGGACATAGCGCAGGTGGTAGAGAGCAGCAGCGGATATACAATAACAGAGGTCAGGGGAAATGACCTTTACATCTCGGTCACTCTTCCCTCGCTAGAGATCGGAACCGTCGGAGGGGGTACCGGACTTCCGACGCAGAGCGAAGCTCTCTCGATAATGGGTGTCTTTGGGTCAGGAGACCCCCCAGGAAGCAATTCAAGGAAGTTCGCCGAGATAATCGCCGCCGCCGTGCTCGCAGGAGAACTAAATCTTCTCGCAGCCCTTGCAACAAGGGATCTGGGCAAGGCGCATAGCAAGCTTGGAAGGAACAAGAAGCAGTAAGGCGCATTCTTGCAGGCATGCTAAACGTCGAATTTGCAGAAAAACTTCAAAAACACAGCATGTGATATAAGTTAGAGTAAATGCCCAGGGAAAAGCACCACTACGAGTCCTTCAAAAAAAGGATGCGCATAGTGAAGTCTTTGGTAAACGACGCACAGATTCTCATTCCTGAAAGCGACTTGCAAGGTGCAAAAAGACTGATAACTGCTGCCGGACTCCTCCTGCCTTCGGAGTATCACACCAAAATGGCAAAGCGAGAAGCTCCATTAATGATGGCACTTAGGGGCGAGCGGCCAAAATCAAGCAAAGTTGCGCTCTACAACAACGTCATCAGAGAACTTGGCGCAGAAGTCGATGAAATGCTCCGTAAGCGTTATTTTTCGAGTAGAAGGAGCGCAAGGGACAATGCGGCCTGACCGAAACCAAACGAGCAATATAAATATTATAACTACTTATCCTAGCTTGCCGGTGTTAGCATGGTAGAAGAGCAAACTCGCAATATCGAAGCGCACAAGAAGTCAACCCACAGTTCAGCTTCAGCTCAAAGCCCAAAAACAGGAGGCGACACGCCCTTTATCTGGGTCGGCATAATAATTGCATTTCTAATAGTTGCCGTTATATCCTACATGATCGGATTCAGGACGGGTTCTGCCAGCCTTGCAAAGGCTCAGGCGCAGCCAAGCGTGCTTACATCAAACAATAAGTCCTTGCCATCACAGCCCATCGTGAATTCATCTCCCACAAAAATTAATGTAAGTGCTTCAAAGTACTTCATACTCCCTTCAGAAGCAGCATCGCTCATAGGAAGCGGTGGCTATTATGCTTACGAAGCTACGACTCCGGCGCAGATTGCCGCTGCTACAGCAGGCCTGCTCCCAAGCAGCCCGTCATACAATATAACATCTGATTACCTAATATCATATAATTCATCATCAAAGCATTCATACGGCGGCCTCCAGGAGCTAATCCTTGAGAGCAGACAATCAGCCGCAGTATATGCTGTAGGCATGAGCATATACCATAACGCGTTCAACATGACCGCGCTCAAGGCCAACAAGAACATAACGAGCGCGGATGTCGGTGTGAACTTGACATCCGGTTCAATGGAATATTCATTCTCTGAAACATCGTCGCTCTATCCAGGGACGAACACGGTGATTAACGGGGCGATAATACTTGGACATACTGCAAACACCACAGTATTCGCGCAGATATCTCTTCTCAATTCCACTCTCAGCGTCAATCAGAGCAGGTTCGCCGCGATGATAGCCAGCCATCTGAATTGATGTTTGGGCAGGCGCAATAAGGCAGGATTCAAAGGTAGCCAAACGCCAGCAATAGGTATATAAATCTGCTCAAAAGAATACTAGAATGCTAATTCCTTAGGGGTTATCATGCCTCAGAAGATGCGCAAAGGTTCAATGGAATTTTGGCCTCATAGGAGAGCCAAAGCCCAGATGCCAAGGGTAAGAACATGGCCCAGGTCAGCCGAGCCGGGATTCCTAGGATCAGTAGCCTTCAAGGCCGGAATGACCCACATAATGATGGTTGATGACAGCGCATCTCCTGCAAAGGGAACTGAGATATCCAGAGCAGTAACCGTCCTAGAGATGCCAAAGGTATACATATATGGAATAAGGTTCTATGACACAAAATATCTCTACACACAGCCTTCCTCCGAAGCATATGATGCAGCACTAGCCAAGAGGGTCGGGATAAATAAGACCAATACTGATCTTTCAAAGATTAAGGCGGACACGTCAAAGTATGTTGACGTATCAGCACTTGCCTTCCTTGATGCAAGCAATTTGGGCTTTGGAAACAAGAGGGTAATGAGATTCGAGCTTGGAATAGGTGGCAAGGATGTCGATGATAAGCTTGCCTTTGCGGAGAAGTTCTTCGGCAAGGAGATTAAGATAAATGACGTGCTCGGAGTCGGGGACTACGTCGATACAATAAGCATATCCAAGGGAAAGGGGTGGGCAGGAGTTATAAAGCGATTCGGCGTCGCAAGGAATGTCAGGAAGGCTACGGGAAAGATAAGACATCTTGGAGTTTTAGGTCCATGGCATCCTGCAAAGGTTATGTTCACAGTCCCGCATTCAGGTCATATGGGATATAATTACAGGACAGAACTCAACAAGAGAGTGCTCAAGATAGGCACGGATAAGGATGCCGCCGCAGTAAATGCAAAGGGCGGGTTCATAAACTACGGGCTTGTAAAGAATGATTTCATAATACTTGATGGCTCAATACCCGGGCCGGCAAAGAGGCTTGTAAGGATCAGGAAGTCGATAAGAAACAAGTCGCAGAAGAAGGAGCCTCAGATAAGCTACATATCGACTGCAACGCAGCAGGGAGCATAAAATGAACGTACTTGGACTTGATGGTAAGGTTTCAAAGAGCACGACTCTACCTAGCGTATTCGCCGGAGAATTCCGCGCGGATATCGTAAGGAGGGCGCTGCTTTCGGAGCAGAGCCAGGATTATCAACCTCAAGGACACTTCATAAGGGCAGGATTCGAGACTACTGCAGTGTATGTAGGTAAGTACAGTGCCGCATACAGGAGGGGCAGGCACATGGGTATTGCAATAAGGCCCAGGCAGAAGCTCGGAGGTGGCGCTCAGGGAGATGTAAGAAGAATCCCATCTGCAACAAAGGGACATAGAGCGCATCCACACAAGATAGAGAAAAGAATAGAGGAATTGATAAACAGGAAGGAGTATCTTCTCGCAATAAAATCTGCAATAGCAGGATCATCAAATACCGGCATGGTTTTGTCAAAGCATCTTGTACAGACAAAGGAGCTTCCAATAGTTGTCGATGACAAACTTGAATCAATAGCAAAGACCAAGGAGCTCATAAAGGTCCTTGGTGCACTGGGATTGTCCGATGATCTTGGCAAGTCGCACAAGCCGCAGCTTAGAAAAGGTCTAAAGAGGCTGTCAAACAAAAGGCATTTCCGCAACAGCGTACTAATAGTCTCAAAATCCACAGGCAGCATCTCCAAGGCCGGAAGAAATATACCTGGAGTCGACGTCTGTGCAGTCAATGAGCTTACGGTAGGGAAGCTCGCCCCTGGCGCAAAGCCAAGGCTGGCAATATGGACCGAAGGCGCAGTCTCGAGCATAGAAGAGGCGCTATCAAACGGATCAATAAAGAGCAGGAGATAAAGATGGACGCACTAATATACCCACTTTCAACCGAAAAGGCGCTTAACATGATAGACAGGATGAACACCATCTGCTACGTCTGCGATTTTAGGTCCACAAAGAGTGCAATAAAGAAGGAGTTCGAGGAGACATTCGCAGTGAAGGTAGCTACTATAAATACCGAGATAACAATGAATAACACTAAGAGGGCATACATAAGGATAAAACCGGAGTTCAAGGCCTCTGACGTGGCAAGGAAGCTTAAATTAGTATGATTCATGGTGAAGACTAAATGGGAAAGAGATTAAAGCAGCAAAGGCGTGGAAAGGGAAGCAATGCATACAGAAAGCCCCCAAACCACTTCAAGGCTGACGTTAATTTCAGGAGCAGGCCAATAGAAGGCAGGGCTATCGGAGAGGTCGTCGAATTCATAGACGATCCTGGCCATAGCGCTCCACTCATGAGGGTAAGGTATGAGGACTTTTCAGAAAACATACTCTTTGCTCCGGAAGGGATAAAGATAGGCGATCGTATATTCGAAGGAAATCAGGCTGAGGTCGCACTTGGCAGCATACTACCTCTCGGGTCCATACCTGACGGAATGCTCATTTACAATATAGAATCAAGGCCAGGCGACGGCGGCAAGATGGCCCGCGTCGCAGGAGGCTATGCAACGATAAAGTCGCATCTTGAAAACGCTGTCAATGTTCTACTTCCATCAAAGAAGGCAATAGACCTGGATCCATCGTGCAGGGCGCAGATAGGCGCCGTAGCAGGCGGAGGCCTCACATCCCAGCCGATAATGAAGGCCGGAAAGGCGCATTACATATGGCATGCCACAAATCAGAAATGGCCTGTCAACCGTGGGGTCAAGTCCAATCCTGTTGACCATCCATTCGGAGGAAAGCAGCACCACAAAGGGGCGTCAAGCATGGTCTCAAGGCATGCGCCTCCAGGGTCAAAGGTCGGGCACATTGCCGCAAGGAGGGTCGGAAGGCGAAAGAGTGGTTGATTATGGCTAGAATATTCACGTTCAGGGGAAAGACAATCGAGGAGCTTCAGGCAATGAAGCTTGACGACGTCTCAAAGCTCATGAAGTCGAGGAACAGAAGGGCAATAAAGAGAATGAGCGCGAGCTACAAGGCAATAATAAAGAAGATAGAGAAGGCAAAGCAGACTGGAAAGGCGATAAAGACGCACAGCAGGGAGGCGGTCATACTTCCAAGCTGGGTAGGTCTCAAGATAGGCGTTCACGACGGCAAAAAGTTCCAGGACCTTGCAATAGGTCCAGAGATGATAGGCCACAGGCTCGGCGAGTTCGCCATCCCGATAAAGCACGTAGTGCACTCTGCACCTGGTATAAGGGCAACAAGGGGAAGCAAGTTCCTAGCGGTGAAATAATGAATTATTCGTTCAACTTGAAAGGCGATGATTTCGTAAAAGCGCAGAGCTACGATGTCAATGCGAGCTATAAGGATCTCGGCGCAGTATGTGACGCCATAAGATACCTGAGGGCTACTGATGCTCTTGCTGCTCTTGAGCTTTTCATAGAGAAGGAGTCCCCAGTCGCGTACAGGAGGCACAACAGGCACATGGGCTCAAGGCACGAGCTTGGCGGTCAGAAAGGAGGATATCCCGAAAAGGCCGCCTCCGAGGTTCTCAAGACGCTTACAAACGCCATGGCAAATGCTGGAAACAAGGGCAAGGATGCCCAGGACATGTTTGTCGTCAGCGCATCAGCCAACAAGACAAGGATAGAAAGGAGATATCCTTCCAAGGGAAGCATCGCCTGGGGCAGGGGAATGTACGGAATGTCCGCAACCAACCACAGCGACATAGAATACGCAAAGATAGAGATAGTGCTCGCAGAGCAGCATTCCGACAAGCTCACAAAGAACATGAAATACTTCATAAAGACAAGGGGCAAGAGGATAAACGAGTCGCAAAGGACCAAGCAGAAGGCAATGTCGCAGAGCAAGCCGAAGGCAAAAGAGCCAAAGAAGGTGGCCCAGATTGAAGCACCAAAGGGGAATGCCCCGAAGGCCCAGGCGCCTAAGGCCGAGGCGACA
Organism: Microcaldota archaeon; assembly: GCA_027449585.1. Taxonomy (GTDB): domain Archaea; phylum Micrarchaeota; class Micrarchaeia; order Micrarchaeales; family CABMGC01; genus JAJZNA01. Next base: position 39,281 of record DAIDLJ010000001.1, read on the forward strand.
GCAGAACAAAAAGCATGATAATATGGTAGTAGAGCGAAAATTCATAGAGGACCTGATGATAAAGAACAACATATCCAAGTACCTAGAGAAGAAGCTTTCAAGGGCAGGATTCTCAAGGGTGGACATCCAGAAGACACCAATAATAACCAGGATAACAGTATATGTCACAAATCCCGGAAAGGTCATCGGAAGGGGCGGAGAGACGATAAACAGCCTTACGGAGGGCATGAAGAAGAAATTCAACATAGATAACCCCCAGATAAGCGTCGCGGAGGTCAAGAACGAGAAGCTCGAGCCAAGGCTCGTTGCCAAGTACATAGCGAACTCCCTTGAGAGAGGGATAAACGCCAGGAGGCTGCTCCACGGAACCATAAAGGAGATAATGGACAACGGCGCAATGGGCGCTGAGATAATAGCCACTGGAAAGCTCGCCGCAAAGGGTGCAAAGGCCAAGCAGATAAAGATAAGGCTCGGATACCTCCCAACTGCAGGTCACGTCACAACGCTTGTGGACGGGGCAAAAGTAGCATCATACCCTAAGTACGGCGCAATAGGCATAAAAGTGAGGATAGCCCAGCCAGGAACCAAGTTCCCTACAGGGAAGCAGAAGAAGCCAAAGCCAGCTGTTGCAGAGGCGGATGTCACAGTCGCGAACTGATGTATGAACCGCAAGGCTCAGAAAGCCATTTATATCATAACTGATAAAATTACTTTGTAGATTGATAACGATGAAGATAAAAGACCTAAGGGCCCTTTCAACAGAGGCCCTCAACGGAAAGCTCAAGGACCTCAAGCTAGATCTTGCCATAGAGAAGAGGAACATAAGCTCTACTGGAGTGGCTAGCAAGAAGATCAAGCTAAAGGAGATGAAGAGAACCGTTGCACAGATACTTACACTGCTTAAAGAGAGGGGTGCTGCGAGCTAATGCCTGAGATATGCCCCAAGTGCGGACTGCCAAAGGAGATATGCGTTTGCGATATCCTTGACAGGGAGACCAACCGTAAGATAAAAGTGTATCTCGAGAAGAAGAAGTTCCGGAAGTATATGACTGTAGTCACCGGACTATCCGGAGAGGAGCTCGAGAAGACCGCAAAGGAGCTCAAGCGCGTCCTTGCATGCGGAGGTACCTACAAGAACGGCATGATAGAGCTGCAGGGAGAGCACAAGGACAACGTGAAGAAGGCGCTTTTGAACCTCGGATACCCCGAAGAGAGCATAGATGTGGCCTGAGCCTCCATCGAATAGGTTATTAATTTTAATCCCGCAATAGATTACTGATCCTGATGAATCTGCGCAGGCTGTACATCCTTGTAATGGTATTGTCCATATTTGCCGTCGCAAATGCGACCTACCTTAGCATCCTAGGGCCAGCATCAGCAACGCTGCACAATGGCCAGAGCATATACCTTGGCAAGGTTGGCCCTGGGGAGAGCTTCTATGTGGAGGCCTCTGCAACAACCACAAACGCATCCGGATACCTGATAAACATAGGCTGGGCCAAGCTCGCCGCAGAGAATCTTCCTAGCGGTTGGTATTCGCAGCCATCGCTTCTTTATGCAAATCCGATGAAGATGAAGGTAACCGTGCCGAGCAGCGCACAAAATGGCACCTACAACTTCACCATAGCCGCAATAGACGTCGGCAACTACTCAAAGCTCGGCGCGTTCTTTGTGACAGCATATGTGAACGTGACCCCGAACGTATTTAGCATGAATGTAAATCCAACAAGCATACAGTCCGGCATAGATCAGCCCACCAATCTCTACATAACCATAAACAATACCGGCATATCCGATGATCCTTTCGGAATAAGCGTATCAGGGCTGCCGGCATGGAACTTTAGCGAGCAGGTCGTCGCGCTGCATCTGACCCAGAGCACTTACCTATATCCAGTATACGTTAACGAGTCAGGCACGTACAACCTTAACCTTACCGTAGCTTCGACTACGAGCCCTGCGATAAAGCTTTCGCAGCCGATAAGGCTTGTAGCGGCCGCAAGCCTGCAGAACGACTACAGCGCAGTCGGCCAGGGAGTAATACTCTCGCCAGTCATATTCTATCCATCATACGAACTCATGCTCTTCCTTTCATATGTTTACAACTCAATTTCCCACTGAAAAAAAGGCGCCCTTTATGAAAAGCAAGAAGCGGCAGTTGCGTCCAAAGAGCCTCATATTCGTAAAGCTCGAATCGCTAGATGACCTGTCCAGATACGTCTGCAATTACGACTACACCAACGCCCAGCTCGTATCATTTAAATCTGGCGGAGCATATAGGATATTTGCGCTCGGCGAAGAGATAGGCAAGAGCACCATTGCCTATTATGTATCAAATCCTAAGAGCGAGCACGCAATAGGCTACACCTATCCCTCATCCCCGTCGCAGAAGGAGAATTCGCACTTCGTATCTGGCGAGAGGCAGGAAGGCAGCAATACTATAAACATAATCTGCATAGATGACGCGAAGATCTCCGATGCAAAGCCCAAGGCCAAGGAAATCCCCTCAATCGCAAAGCTCTCGAGCGTTCATGATCTTGTTACTGCCGCCCTCATACAGGCATCAGGCACAGAGACCATACCTCAAATATACTCGTTTGTCTACAAGGGGAAGGCGGTCCTTTGCGCTTTTGACGTGATAGAGGGCCTTTCCGACGAGAATAAGATACTTTATTATTCATTGCCTGACAAGAATCAATCCGGAGGCTTCGTAAGGTATAAATACAGCGACAACCGAATTGATTTTACGGAATATATGGGCGAGCATTCATATATGTACGCCAAGATAATACATCTCGCGGAGCCGTTTCCGTTCTTCAAAATGCCCGATTAGCTCAGTGGTAGAGCGCCTGGCTGTTAACCAGGATGTCGCAGGTTCGATCCCCGCATCGGGCGATGCGCTTCAGGTTATACTTCTACGGGGGCTTTGCTCCTTTAGTCCATCTTGCTCCTAAAGTGGCTCCATATATTGAAGAAGACGGGTAGCAATCTGACAAGCAGAAATGTACATGGCTGTAAGCGTAACCTTTTTATAGTTGTATGAATAAATATTCATATGATAAAATATTCATATTGATTGACATGAAAGATCCATCAGAGATGTTTTTGAGAGAAATAGGAAGCGGCTGTAAATTCAGGATGCTTAAGTCGCTCCTAAACGCCAAACTGTCAGTAAACGAGCTGGCAGAAGCGTCAGGTTTGAGCCAGAGCCACGTATCGCATAATCTAAAGTCATTGCTTGCCTGCAGGTTTGTTGAGATGGTTCCAAAAGGCAAAGTGCATGAATACGGGCTTAGCAAAGAGATAGCACCGTGCATAAGGGGGATATCAAATTATATTGAAAAATACGGAGATTTCCTCACTAACTGCGGCGGGATAAAAATGGTGTGACCATATGAAGAAATACGATTTAATTGTGATAGGAAGCGGCGCAGCAGAGGCAGTTACTGCAGAGGCCGCAGAGCACGGGTTGAAAGTAGCAGAAGTAGAGAAAGGCGCGCTGGGCGGCACCTGCCTGAACAGAGGCTGCATACCATCAAAGATGCTTATCCACAGGGCAGATGTAGCAGAGACGATAAAGAATGCTGCTAAATTCGGAATAAAAGTAAAGGGATACGAGATCGATTTCCCTTCTATAGTAAAGGAAGTTACTGAATATGTTGATGGTGACTCAAAAAGCATAGAGAACTCTTTCAAAGGCTCCAAAAACCCAATCCTTTATCATGCCGAAGGCGAATTCACTGGCAAGAAAACGGTCAGAGTGGGAAATGAAATGATAACTGCAGACAAAATACTGATAGCTGCCGGTGCAAGGCCGATCATACCTAACATCCCCGGGCTTGAAGGCAGTGGCTACATGACAAGCGAGGAAGCTCTCAGGCTTACCAGGCAGCCAAAGGTAATGACAATAATAGGGGGAGGCTATATTGCAGCCGAGTTGGCGCATTTCTACGGCTCCCTAGGAACGAAGATTAACATAATCCACAAGCACGATGCCTTGGTGAACAGGGAAGACGGGGAGATAGCACAGAGACTTACTGACATATTCAAGCAGAAATACAACATATACACTGGATACGAACCGGCAAAAGTATCAAAGAAAGGTGCTGAATTTGAGGTAACCGTAAAGAGCAGGTCTGGAGATGTCAAAACCCTGAAGTCGGACGCCCTCCTGATCGCAGTTGGCGTGCAGCCGAACTCAGACGCCCTTAAACTTGAGAAAACTGGGGTTAAGACCAATGAAAAGGGCTACATAATAGTTGACGACCATCTAAAAACCAATGTCGAAGGCATCTATGCGTTAGGTGACATAACTGGAAGATATCTCTTCAGACATTCAGCAAATCACGAGGCAGGCTATGCCGTGGAGAATATCATACACGGCAAAAATATTGCAGTCGACTATTCAGCAATGCCTCACGCAATATTCACCTCCCCGCAGATAGGCGCTGTAGGAAAGACCGAGGAGCAGCTAAAAGAGGATGGTACAGAATACCTTGTCGGAAAATACGATTACATAAACACGGCCATGGGAACTGCATTGAAGGATGAGGCAGGCTTTGTCAAGATACTTGTTGAGAAGCAGACAGGAAAGATACTGGGGTGCCACATAATTGGGACAGACGCTTCAACATTGATACACGAGGTCATTGTGGCCATGAAAAGCGGCGATGGCAAAATCTACAACCTGACAAACGCAGTCCACATACATCCAGCACTCAACGAAGTAGTATCCAGAGCGGCATACAGCATAGGCTGATGATTATGGAATTATTGGAAAAGCTGATAGGAAATGAGAAACAGAAGGAATGCAAGCATCTTGGCGGCATCAAGGGTAACATAAAGCCGAAGTTACAGGTCTGTGAAGAGTGCGGAAAGGCAGGTCATGCCAGAAAGCATTTCCATAAAACTGGTCATGCAATCATGGCAGTATATCCGAACAGAGAATGGAAATGGTGCTATGTAGATAACGAGTATTTATACTAGGTGAAAACTATGAAATGCAAAACCTGTGGACAAGAAGTTGGAATGATGGGTGCTATGGCGCACATGATGGGCATGCATGGCGGCAAAAGCCAATATGGCTGCAAGGCGTGCGGAATGCGTTTTAGCTCGCAGCAAGAGCTTATGGATCACAGCAAGAAAGCGCACAAGATGTGACGTCCTCTGGGTGAGAGGCAATCATGTCTCTTGCCTAGCGGGCGCTTGATAATAAGAGGTGTGAAAATGGTAAAAGAACTGAATGCAGAAGAATGGGATAGCTATCTAAAGAATGCGGACAAGCCCGTTGTTGTTGAGTTTTGGCACCAGCAGTGTATATGGTGCAGGAGGCTTGCCCCGATATATGAGCAACTGGAGAAAGAGTACCCTGGCGCAATCTTCGCAAAGCTGGATATACTGGCCAACGAAGAGAACAATGGGGTAGGACAGAGATACGGCATAATGGGCACGCCTACGATAAAGGTACTCTGCAACGGCAGGGAAGGGGGCGAGATTGTAGGGTTCATGGAGAAGCAGCAGCTAAAAGCCGAACTTGACGGCATATTGTCACGCAGCGACACATGCCTAAAGCAGTCAACTCCAATCGCAAAAAAGTAGGATGGTGACTGTTCTTGGTAGAAAAAAGCTACAAGTGCAATATCTGTGGCCTCCACTATAGAGATGCAGAAACGGCCAGGAAATGCCATGATTATTGCTCTACCCATAAGAGCTGCAGCATGGAAATAACAAAACACTCAATCGAACTGAGCAAAGATGCTAAGTAAGGCATATGCCTAAAAGCTTTAACAACTGATACGGTCAAGCAACGCTATGCACGCGCCCACGCCCCTTGCAATTTAAATAATATAAATGAATTTATAGAATTTATATTCTGGTATATTCATTTAAATGAATGTATATCTGGTATACACACTTATATGCGAAAATACGGCGAAAATCGACGGTATAAAAATCCTCCTTGTCTGAGACGCGCCTGGCGCGCATCTTATGCATCGGGCGATGCGCTTCAAGAGATTATTTTAGGGTCGAATAGCCGCATAGATCCAGTTAACCCTCAGTGACATTTGTCCTGCGGGCCATTCGAATATTTGCCTAGTTATATCTGCAGCTTTGAAGTCAGGCCTGCTGTCTGAGATATCCTGTTCTGCGAGCCCATTTCCTCTGGTTTTCAGTGACGCCCTCGTCCTTTGTTCTAAGGCGCATATAGAGTATTACGAAACTTGCATGAACGTGGCCCAGGTCCATCTTCTTTGATTTAAGCCAGGCCATCATGTCAGAGTACTCTGCAACTATCCTGCCGCGCTTTACAAAACCTTTTTTAGTTGCAAGTTTTAGGAAATCGTCCATTTTCCTGCCGCTCTTTGCCTCTATATTCTCAACATATGCCTTAAATGTTGGTCTTCCTGCTACCATGCAATAATATCGAGTCCATATTTTATATAGGTCGCCGAGCGCAACGTCAAGCGGCTTGATAATAACCGGAGTCATAATCCTTGTGCTTATCGTCGGACTAGGCTTCCTACTGTATATCGGCAAGAAGGCCGCCGGGCGGAGGGCCAAAGGCTACTGAGGATGCTTTTGGCTACATGCAGCGCCGCATCAGAGCTCTAAAAGGCGCCCGTAAGTGACCTTCCTGCCATCCAGCCCGTTTGCGTTCATTGTTGATGAGTACACTGCCCTGCCATGCCCAAGCCCCTTAAAGTACAGGTCATAGAACTCAGATCTGTCCTTCTTGACGTAATAATTCTTGTAGTTGATTTTTACTTTACCTGTCTTTCTGTCTATGCGCATTATAAGCAGATTCAGCGCCGACTCGGTGTTCTTCTCAAGCAAACGTATACATTTAATCCCGTCCCTTGCAAACAGCTTTGCAGCAAGCTCGCTATCTATGGTCACTCCATTAAATCCAAGTTCCTTTGCCAATGGCTTTTTCTTTATGGATCCGTTGTGCGCGAAGAATATCAGCTCCCCTTCGTTGTCTTCAAGTAACGGATGTGAAAACGAAGGTCTTATCGTTGTATTGTCACTTGCCTTCCTAACATGAAATATTGCGCTAAAATTGCCGGTAATCTTTGGCACTTCGTGCAAATCTTCATATATCGCTCTAGACGTCCTGTAATGGTACAAGGATCCATCATCTCCTGCAATCACGTATCCCCACCCATCCCCATGGCGTTTGAATCCAACTCCAAGCCTTTCGGCAATTGGATCGTGTTCGGCTGATTTCTTCAGCGCAGAGTAAAGTTGCATAAGCTCCTTGTTTGAATCACCAACGTACGCAAACATTCTGCACATGTCTATCAATACATTAATGCTGCTACCGATTTTAATAAGGTTGTTAAATAGAAACGTTTAAATTAATTATACGAGTAGAGAAGAGCACTCAGGGATTCTTTGAAGCAAAGCTACATGATAGCCGCAGCACTTGCCGTAGCTGTTTTGATAATCGTGATTTATTTGGAAGCAAGCAATCCGCCCGTAGTGGCAAAAGGGGATAATATAAGCGTTTATTATACTGGAAGGCTGGTGAACGGCACGGTGTTCGATACTAATGTTGGAAAGGAGCCGCTTAACTTCACAGTAGGCGCGGGGCAGATGATAGCGGGATTCGACCAAGGTGTAATCGGAATGAAGCTTAATCAGAACAAGACCATAACGATACCGGCGGCGCAGGCTTACGGGGCAGTTAATCCGGCCTTAATAGTAACCGTTCCAATATCTCAATTCGGCAATCTTACTCCTACCGTGGGGATGCACGTTTCGTACAATGCCAAAGGTCAGCAGATGCAGGGTATCGTTACTGAGGTAAACAAGACCAATGCAACGGTTGACTTCAATTCGCCTCTTGCCGGCCAGACCTTAATCTTCACAGTAGAAGTAGTAAAAATACAGAAATAGAACAAAGGCCGATAAAGAAACGGCCCAAACAAAACCTGTAATCCGAGAGTTTAGGCGCCTCCTATTTTGAACATTTTAGTTCCGCAGGTTGGGCAGACTCCTGTCATTGCCTTCTTTCCATTCTTCATTGTTACCTGCTTTGCGTCCTTCATCTCTCTCTTTGCTTTGCACTTAACACAATATGCTTCCATGGATATCCCTGATTACTATACTATATTTATTATTAAAAGCCTTGCCATGGGCTTTCAAGCCCAGCGGCAAGGAGTAAATTTGGCACAGCAGCTATTTTATCTCAAGTTCCTTCTCTTCCGCTTCAAACTTTGCAGCGTGGTGAGCTCCGTCACAGAATGGCTTGTTCTTAGAGTGGCCGCATCTGCACAGTGCAAACTGCACTGTTCCGTCAACTACTACCAAATTTGGCCCATTCTTAGTTGCTTTTATCCTTACGTCCTTCATATTATCACATCCAAAAGAATGGCGGCAAGAATATATAAACATATAGCTTGTCCTATATATTCTTCGTAAAGCACGTGGAAAACTTTAAGTAATTATAATCCCAGCTTCTTAGGGATTAGGATGATCTGCCCCAAATGTGATACCGAAAATCCAGAAAGTGCAAGGTATTGCAGCCACTGCGGCACAAAATTCGAGCCAAGCCACGAAAATACTCTGCCGGCAGAAGAAGAACAGCATGTAGAGAGTGTTCTCTTTGAAGAGGTACGTCCTTATCTCAAGATCCTGCTCATATTGCTTATACTGCTGATCTTTGCATATCTAGTACTGCATTTCTGGAAATCTGCTCCTACTGCGCATTCATATTCGACAACAGCTATCGTCACAACCACCATCATAAGCAACCCATCAAACGGTATGGCATTCCTAGGAGATATAAAATACACTTCGAACATTACGCTCACAGGCAACATAGGGGCCACCGGTAATGTTGTAATAGAAAAGGGAGTAATAGTGACTACAAATGGGCATAGCATAATTGCCGGAGGTACTCTAAATAATCAAGGGCAGATTGATGCCGGAAATCCTGGGGACAGCGCGCCGGAAAGTACTAGCGGCAAGAGTTATCCAAATTCATATGGGGGCTCGGGCGGCGCCGGCGGTGGCGGAGGAGGGCAATCCGAAAGCGGCTCGGTTGCCGGAAATGCTTCGCTAAGCAACACAGAGATATCTTCATGGTTTAATGGGGGATTCATAAATTACCTTACCGGAGCAGGTGGCGGAGGCGCATGCGCCTTAAATGAGTCTGGCGGCGCAGGCGGTTCAACGACTGTGCATGGCGGAATCGTCTCAAATGTCAATAGTTTTATACCTTGCGTGGATTCGGGCGGGTCACCAGGCGCCAGCGGATCTTATGGCATATACCTCCAAGGCAGGGCGATAGTGGCGGGATCGGTTAGTGCATCTGGACTTCAATCCGCGCAAGGCCAGGGAAGAGACTCAGGCGGCGGCGGAGGAGGCGGAGTGGTGATCTTTTCATACGGACCAGGAGGATTCACTTCAGGAAGCTACAATGTCGCTGGAGGCGCAGCACAACAGGATTCAGGCGCAGGCGGAGCAGGCCAAGTATGGATATACCCCTACGGCAATTCTCTGCCCATAAATCCATGAATTGGCCTCCTGCCTATCCGTAGGGCATGCTGAGGAATCTTTTTAATCCTATTTGTGCAGATATTCTATCATGAACAAGCTGAAGTTGAAGGTCATAGCCATTCTCGTAGGAGTACTAATAACCCTGCTGACTGGCTATACCAGCACGCTGCAGCTAATCGGCGCGACCAACTTTGGATATCCTCTTACATGGCTAACACAAAGGGTAATAGCGCCGATCTACAATCCATGGTTCATAAACTACTTCAACTTTGTTGTCGATATTCTGGTCTGGTCTTTCTTGGCATGGGTTCTGCTCGAAGTTACGCAGAGGCACGCGCCAAGAAGCCCCGCGCCAAAGATCAACGCAAAGAAAGTGCGCCTCAAAAGAAGGCGCAGATAGATCTACTGCTTTAGGAGTATGTTGTTTATAATCGACCTTATCAGGAACTTTCTGCGTGACACTGCGGTGTCTCTATATCTTATTCTGCTTTTTGTGACCGTCTTTAGTGTGTTGTAGCACTCAACGCACATTATTCGCCTCAGCACCGCTCCAGACTTGACATACTGGTCTCTTTCCTGTACATATCTGGGCGGCACGACTTTTATCTCCCTACGGCCTAGCAGCTTGTTGCACGACATGCAGCTATTCTCCACAAGGTGTGTCAGATCCTGCCTTTCAGAATCGGCAACGCCACGTACGAGGCCGTCCGACGCAGTCACTTTCTGGTCGAACAAAGTCGCGTTTTCACAGTACCCAGTCTCACCAATCCCATATTCAAAATCTCCCATTGTTACCCACCGAGGTTCCCCAACCCTAGCAGAGTAGTATTACCATTCTCCTTATATTTATACATTGCGTTATTCCATAAAAACAAAAAATCCGGAATGGTAAAATGAGATATCTTATAGCTCTTGGCGGCAATGCTCTCGACGACAATAGGGCGATGTCCGAGGCGGCAAAAGTTATTGCTAGACTGCATGCGCAAGGGAATCAGGTGGTTGTAACTCACGGCAACGGGCCGCAGGTCGGTGAGCTGGCAATCGCAGAGCACGAGAGCCTTGCAGTTCTCACAGCGCAAACGCAGGCATGGATAGGCCTAAACATATCCGGCAGGATATCGAGCCAGCTAAGGCGGCTTAGGGTTCGCAGCAGCGATGCCATACCTGAGATAATGCTCACAAGGACGCTTGTGGACCGAACAGACCCCGCCTTTAGGAATCCAACCAAGCCAATAGGCAAGTTCTATCGGAGCGCCGAGGCAGCAAGAATGTCAAGAAAAGGGATGCGCATGAAGAAACTCATAAACGGATATCGCAGGGTTGTGCCATCTCCAGAAGCCATGGACATAATCGGGAAGGAGACGATAATCAAGCTCCTTGGATCCGGTCACATAGTAATAGCATGCGGCGGAGGGGGCATACCCGTATTCGATAGCGGCCGCGGACTTCACTTTGCAGATGCAGTAATAGACAAGGACAGCGCGTCATCCCTGCTCGCCAGGCAGATATATGCAGATCGTTTCATAATACTTACCAACGTCGATGGCGTCTTCATAAATTTCAAGCGCAGAGACGAGAGACTATTAAGGCGCATCAGGTCAAGGGAATTGGAGGAATACCTAGATGCTGGCCAATTTGAGCAGGGGAGCATGTCTCCAAAGGTGCGGGCATGCCTCTCTTTTGTAATCCACAGAAAGCGACCTGCATCAATAGGGTCAATGGACCGCGCAGCTTTGGTTGCACTTGGAAGATCCGGTACAACTATAATGCCTTGATTATATCTACTTCCTTGCCTTCTTAACTGCCCTTATAACTTCCCCTATATCGGCATCTGTCTTTATCCCTTCTTTGTTGAACTGCGTCTTTGTGGCAATGTAGCCTTCTGCGCGCAGCAGCTCAATCACCCTGTATTTTGATACAGAGCTAAACCCCAACTTCTCGGTAATGTGTGGTATGGAGAAGAGCATTACCGTATCGGGCTCCTCGAGAGCTTGACTGACTAATGGTGCATCTTCAAGTTTTATCATAGTCTCAATAAACTTTTTATCCTGGAGTCTGCCAAGCCAGAGCGGACCGAAAGCTTCTGAGCTGCCTTTGCACTTAGGGCATTTGGGCGAGATAAGCGGAGCCGGTCCACCGCCAAATCTAAACGAGTAACAGTGCCTGCAGAATGCTCCAAGTCCCATCTCCTTCATAGATGCAGCAGCGTTCTTTGCACCATATTGCAATCGCAAAAATACCCTCATGTAATGCTTGTCTGATATGGATAGGAGCGCCTGCGTGCCAAAGTTGAATCCCGCAGCAATTCTTGCGATGTAGGCTATCAATATCCTTATCCCTGCTTCCTTGCACATCTCATTGTGAAGAGGCTTTGCCCCATACACCTTTACGCATGCAGCCTCATGCGCTCCGCACAGCACTGCAGTGTCCGTAGCGGTGATCATCAATACTGTTCCGTCTCC
>DAIDLJ010000001.1:51253-61661 GCA_027449585.1 Microcaldota archaeon
AAACGGGTCGAAATCAATTATGTCAAACCTCTTTCTTGACACATTTGCAAATTCCTGCAGGCTCATATCTATTACTTCAAACCCCAATCCATTTGTTCGGACATTTCTCTTTGCAAGTCTGGCTGCGGCCGCGTTCATATCAAGCGCCGTAACGTCTTTTGCTTTTGCCTCAAGGCCGTACCGTATTGCCCTTATTCCTGTCGCTGCAGTTGCGTCAAGTATCCTCTTGCCCTTTATGCCAAGGGCTCTTAGGAAAAGTACGGATATATCCCTGAGCTCGGACATCTCGGGATTGTAAAATACGCCGTCAGATATGCTTATCGCAGCTTTACCTTCCTGTATCCGTCTCGTGTTCATATGGATCCGCACCGTTTATCTTCAATATTGCATCAAGGAGTCCATGTGCGTATTCTATGCTTGAGAATGCCGTCACATAGTCTCCTTTACTGACCCAGGCTTCTGTATCGCTGGCATACATCTTTGCTAGCTCTACGACCTCTTTCTCATCTGCCCCGAGCTCAAGCGCTTCAGCACGCCTCTCGTTATCCCTAAAAATAGCTATGTTCTTCCTCACTCGCTCTTCTATCTCCATGAACGAGCCCTTACTCTTCCATGTAAGGCGCAAGGAAGTATGTTATGCTAGAATCTCCTATGTTGTAGTTCAATTTCATAGGCTCGTTGGACTTGAGGTCTATTCCTATATGGCTTCCTATAGGGCACGACCTAACCATCTTATCAAGGAAGTCTAGGTTAAATGTCGCATCTGCATTCTTCTGCACGTCGGCCGCCTTCATGAAGGCACCATCCTTCTCATGCAGCTCCTCCAGTTCTCCAGAGTCTCCTCTTGCGCTGACTGCGAACTGGTCCTTGGAAGCCTTAAATGCTATGTATGACGAGAGCTGATTTGCATCCTTTATCATGTCCTTCAAAGGTTCTCCAACTATGTCTATATGCGCATCGAACTGGACATTTGGCTCCTTCTCCACGCTCTTCTTCACGTCTATCATCTGGAGCTTGTATCTTCTCCTGCTTCCAGGCCCTATGAACTCCAACAGAAGCTTGTTGTCGACGTCGCGCATGACCAGCGCCTCTCCGTCGCGGGTTCTTTGCAGTATCTTGCTCAAGTTCTCTATGTTCAGCCCTATGCTCGCATTCTTCTCTACGGAATACTTTGAGAATGCCTTGCTTGGCATGAAAAACGAGACCATGCTTATGCTCGAAGGGTCCATGGCCTTGAGGCCGATGCCATCCTTTGTTATGTTGAACATACCTTCGTCAACAAGACTCACTATAGATTCTACGCAGTCCCTCCAATATTTAGCATTGTCAATCTTAAGCTCAAACATTCAATCACGCTTATAATTAGCCTATAACTTAATGAGACCAATACTAATAAATAACCTATCTCTTCAGATCGAAAGCCGCCCTTTTCAGTCGTCTATTTGCCCCGAGGCGCAGATGTTTTATCTATTTGCATACCCTAAGATAATCATGATACTTGTTGCATGCTCTTCCCAGGACGTCGCATCTGCAAATGCGGCCAAGGCGCTCATCTCCCTATCCGGGCTTGAGGATGTGGGAGGAAATACCTATCGCGGAGAAGGAATGAGGTTACAGATCATTGACTCGCCGCTTCCAATCGCCGAAGGCCTAAGGCTTGAAGATGCAGCTCTTGTCATATTTATGAGCAGGCACAGCAGCGCATCAGGAACACCTGCAATGACCGTGCACCCTATGGGTAATTGGGGCCCTCAGGCAAGTCTTGGGGGCATGCCAAGGACATTATCAATTTCGGCGCCTTCGCCGATGTTATCCATACTTCGCCAACTCAACGAAAGCAGCAATGGCATAGCAGTCACATACGAAGCAACGCATCACGGCCCAGTGCTTCCTGTGCCTGCCCTTTTTGCCGAGTTCGGAGGCAGCGAAGAGACGATAAAGAGCACAGAATATGCCTCAAGGCTTGCCGGGGCAGTGCACTCATTTTGCAAGTCTTACTTAACTGGCAGCGAAAGCCAAAGAGCTGACAAGGTCGTAGTTGGAATAGGCGGCACCCACTATCCTGGACGCTTTACTGATCTAGCGTTAAGGAAGGGTTATGCATTTTCGCATATGATGCCCAAGCACGCAATATTAAATTCAGACGGTACAGATAATATAGAGATGTTGGAGCAGGCAATAGCGAAGTCTTCCGAGCGGGCAGAGTCGGCCGTTATAGATTGGAAGAGCATAAAATCAGTCCAGAGGGCTGCTATAATTAAAAAACTCGAGGAGATTGGGATAGGGTATGAAAGGATATAGCTTTGCAATACTTGTTCTGTTGCTATTTGCAAATGTGGTCCATTCCCAATACTGGTTCCAGTTCGGAGCCCGCTCTGGCCAGACTGCTTATTACAACACCGGTGCAAAGGTTACCATCCAGACCCTTACAAACCAGACCCCAATGTCCGGATCAATAGCCTACTGGGTCGGCGAGAACATTGCCAATGGCGCATTCCTCCAGGTAGGATATCTGATAACAAATCGGAGCGGGCTCTATCCTTCATTTTGCACCTCTTCAGGATGCTCGCAAAGGACCTATCTCGCAGCCGGATCCACCGAATGGTTCTACGAATATTTTGCACCGGGCGCATCAGACAATGTCTTTATGGGGGCAATAGGTCCTAATGATTCGGCAGGCACTGGCGGAAGTCTGCACACGTACGGTTTCTATTCGAAGGGCAATGACTGGTACTTCTTCATGGATAATCAGACCCTCGGTTCTGTAAATCTCGGAGCCAATGATTCAGGCAACAACGGACCGGTCGCATTCGCAGAGGTTGCCAACACATCAAATCCAAACACCTTGCTAAAGCTTGTCACATTCTCTAATCTATCCTTTATGAGCTCCGGCAGATACCTAAATGTCGTAAGGGGCTACTCCTACATAGGCTACGGGGTCGGCAGCGCGTCGACCATATCAAACCCATATGGCGTTGCCGAGATACAAAACAAGGTAAACTACTTCGGCGTCGGATCTGGCCTTCCCCGCCTTGCCGATGGCACTACGCTGTGGCAATTTGGATTCAATCTTAACATAAACTCGAAATATGGCAATATCTCCGGAACCAACCAGTATCTTGCATACCGCGACATAATCCTATCGGCTCCTAGCGTGGTCTATCTAAATACTAATTCAAGAGCAGCGTTCTCGAACTGGTCAGGAGACGGGCCAGGTTCATACTCCGGCTCATTGCCGCAGGCAACAATAACCCTTTTCGGCAACGTTACTGAAACGGCAAACTGGAACCTGCAGTACCTGTTAAATCTATCCTCGGTATTTGGAAGAACCAGCGGTTCTGGATGGTACAATGCCAACAGCACTGTAAATTACTCGGTGAACTCAAGCGACATATACCTTAATCGGGGGATGAGATGGAACTTTAGCGGATGGAGCAATGGAGAGAAAGCTCAGCGCGCAAGCCTGCGCATGTCACAGCCGTATTCCATAAACGCCACATGGGAAGAGCAGTACCTGCTAAATGCCTCCTCTCCATTCGGCAATGTGATTGGCTCCGGATGGAAGTATCGAAATTCTACCGCAGTATTATCCCTCTCAATATTGAATCATAGCACGAGCAGCAACACGCGCCAGGCCTTCTATTCGTGGAGCAACGGAAACACTAGCGACCTACTTAGCATCAAAATGTCAAGCCCGCTCTTCCTAGATGCTATATTCCTTAATCAGTCAAGGGCATTCCTGCTCGGCACAGATGCTTATGGCAACCCAGTATCCGGTGAGATATTTGAGATAAGTGGAATGCAGACAAACGGGTCAATATTCCTATTCAATAATCACACCTACAATCTCTCCTCCGCGCTCTACAAGGGCGTTATGTTGAGGATTAATCGTACCGAAAACATCACAGGACCGTCAAACATAACCGTGCAGCTGCCCATATATCATGCAGAGATACGAACTACTGACATATTTGGCATACCAGTAAATGTGCCTGTCACGGTTAGATTTGCAAATGGCACAACCTACAGCGGCTATTCTGGTCAGACCGGGCAGATGGCCTTTTTTGACGTGCCATACGGCCAGGTCCATGCAACTGCAAACTACGGCGGAGAAACGATATCGTCAACGTCATCGCTTGGGGCAGTAGCAAAGATTATTGTGATATCTGGTATAGACATTGCCGTATTTGTAGTCGTGATTGTCCTGGCAGGCTTGGGCTACCTTCTTATAAGCCATCGCCTGCGCCATCATAACATACCGAAGTCCAACGATTGATATTATAATTATTGACTACCAATAGGCAAGCATGAAAGCGGCGATACTTGTTCCTCCAAAGGACTTCAAGGACGAATCGGTCTCAAGCCTGCGCACCATGCTGGAAAAGTGGGGCATAGAGAGCGTCCTCACAAGCTACTCCACAAGCGAGCTTGTCGGTTATCATGGCGCAGTATATAATGTCGAACTCAATTCTGCAAAGATAAGCCCCGATGAGTTCGATGCGCTCATACTTGTAGACGGGAAAGGCGTTGACGAGTATAGGCTCTATGATTTCAGGCAGCTCCTGGACCTAGTCAAGATGTTCTCGGCACGCAAGAAACTAATTGCAGGAATAGGCAACTCCCTGAAGATAATTGCCAGGGCCAATATAATATCCGGGGTGAAGATAGCACCGGTCAAGGACGAGGACACGCGAAGGCTAGTGTCGCTATACCATGGCATAGAGTCAAAGGAGGACCCTGAATTTGACAAGGAAATACTTACTCTTGGAAACAATGATAAGATCCTGGTATTCATAGACCTCCTACTTAGGAAGCTAGGCGCAAAGTAGTCAATCCCTATGCGACTTACTTGCCCTATCAAATGCCGTTGCACTGCCGAATCCTTTTGATGCAGCCTCGCGGTACATCACGTGCTTTTCCGCACCGCACCTGCACCTGTAGACTATGTATCCATAAGAGCTTGCAAGCCTAACAGAGCAGTTTATTCCAGGGACGAGCACAGAGTCGCACGAGCCGCATACCTCTGCCTTCATCTGCCTGCCCTTTGGCATCTTGTAATGGCTGACAATCTTTTTTGCAATGCCGACATACCTCTTAGAGAGCGCATCACTGCCGCGCTTATCTAGCGTCCTTGCCTTTGCCATACCCAGCAGCCTGCTTATCCTCTCCTGGGCCATCTCCTTTAGTATCTTTTGGTTCTTTATCATCGTCAAACCTCAATGTAAATGTCCCCGGTCACATTGTCAACGCGCGTTCTGTAGGTTTTTATGTCAGTTACCCAGGGAGTGTTCTTGCTTGCCACGCCGCTCTCCAGGTCGAATGCGCCAGCATGCAGGGGGCATATTAGTTCGCCGCCTTCTACGTGGCCTTTTCCAAGCGCGCCTCCTTCGTGGGTGCACCTGCCCTGCAGGACGCGAAGCCGTCCCTCATGCTTTACAACAGCAAGATTCTGCCCGCCTATATCGATCTCGACCACCATGTCGTCCTCTAGTTCTGATATTTTTATTCCAAGCTTCTGCTCCATCAGACCACCAGTTCGAATATCTCATCTATCCTCTTCCGCACTTGCTTTGAAGTGTCCCTGTCCCTTATGGTCACCCTTCCATCGTTTAGCGTCTCAAAGTCTACTGTGACTGCGCTAGGCACGCCTATCTCGTCAGCCTTCGCGTATCTCTTGCCGATGCTTCCTGAATCCGAATAGAATGCCGGAATCCTCCTTGCCAAAAGCATACCCTCTATCTCTCTGGCCTTCTCCACAAGCCTGTCGTCCTTCTGCAACGGGAAGATTGCACACAGATAAGGCGCAGCAGGCTTCTTGAGCGCGAGCACCTTCCAGCCGCGTCCATCATCCTTTACTGCGCCGTCAATGACCGAGAAGAGTAGTCTGTCAACCCCTATACTTGCCTCTATAACGTGTGGGAGCACCTTCTTCTCATTGCTTATGACTGTCAGATCCTTTCCGGACATCTTTGCGTGAGATGAGAGGTCATAGTCGCTCCGATGCGCATTTCCAGAGACCTCAATGTATCCGTAAGAGGTCTTGACTTCTAGGTCAACATTTCCCATCGAGTAATGGGGCAGCTCTTCCTTCTCTAGCTGCCTGAACCTGTATCTTCCCTTCTCTATTCCCAGCAGTTCTATAAGCTCTTTTTCCTTGTATAGCATTATCGCAAAGTATTCGTTAGGTATCGCACCTCCTGCGAGGAGCTCCTTTATGCTCAGCTCTACCTCGTTATCCGTCCCGCGCTTAATGAATGGGAGTTTTTCAGCCTCCACTCTTCTCATATCCACGCCACCGAACCCCTCGAACTTGGCGTCCTTGTCTATGAATACCTCCGTCTCCATCTGCGTAAACTCGCGCACCCTTACAAGCTGCTGCCTTGGTGATATCTCGTTCCTGAAGACCTTCCCGACTTGGCTTATTCCGCACGGAAGCTTTAGCCCGTGCGACCTATATATCTCCTTGAAATCAATGAATATCCCCTGCGCCGTCTCTGGCCTGAGATATGCGACGTCAGCACTCTTTTGCCCCATCTGCGTCTTGAACATTAGATTGAAGTTCTCAGGGCTTCCTATTGTGCCTCCGCACTTGTTGCACTTTATTCCAAGCTCGTTTATCTTTGATGCCAATTCAGCAAGCTTCATTCTCTTGACTTGCGCCATACCGTCGGCGTCTCCCTTCTTTTCATAGTACTCCTCTAGCGTCTTGTCCAGCCTGTGCGCTGCCTTGCATGTGGAACACACGCCTACCGGATCTGTGAATGTGGCCAGATGGCCGCTTGCCTTTAGCACTATCTCTGGCAGCACTATGCTTGTCTCGACCTCGAGCAAGCCGAGCCCTTCTGGAAATATGGCGCGCCAGGCGGACTCAACATTCCTCTTTATCCTAAGCCCTATCGGGCCATAATCATAGAACCCGCCCACCTCGGCGTATATCCCGAAAGACCTGAAGAATATCGACCGTCTCTTTACTATGTCCTCAGCGGAACTCTCATTATCCATGCCATCAATCTCGTCCTGAAAAGAGCCTATGAGTACATCGTGCGTAGGAAAATCTTTTAAAGCTTCTTAGCAATAGATTACAAGATTAAAGGTAACGATAACATGAAATATTGCAAAAGAAGCGGAGGCGGCGGAGGCGGCGGTGACGGAGGGTAATCCTACTTCACGTCTCGTTCTCATATTCTGTTTTTAATATCTTATACTGGTTTGATTCCCTATTGTCGAATTTGCGATAGCATAGCGATCCGACAATGACATTGGTTATTATCTGCGTGTCTATCTCTGTGCCTCCTATCTTCTTTAGCTGTTCGTCAACGGCTATCATGTCCTCGTTGCTGGTAACCGGCATCAGTATGAAGACCCCTTCCGGCATCTTTATGTCTCCAACCAGCGCATACTTGTTCATTATCGATCCATCTATGTCCTCAACTATGCTGCGCATCAGGTACTGGCGATCTCCAGCGAACTTAACGTGATTGATCTTTTCTATCGATATCGCCGATATGTAATTTATGCGCACATTGTCCATGGATATCGTTATGCGCTTTATCGTCCCGTCTCCTATCATCGAATGGTAGGTGTGCCTTGCGCTTCCAGCTGTCAACCCATACTCAGAATCTATGCTCGTAAACTCTCTGCGCCCATCCTTGCAAAGGGCCCTTAGAACAGCGTATTCCCTTCTAAGGAGCTCTCCCTCGCGCGGCCGCGGCCGATCGGCACTCCGGCTCCAGACCCTCTCCTCAAGAGTGTCTATGAACTCTTCGCGCAGAGGAACAAAACTGTAGTCGAGATAGAACGGAACCACATACAGCTTCAAATCAAAATCCTGGAATATCCTCCCACGCATCTTGAAGAGATGCGATTTGATATCGTCATAACGGGACATTACCATGTACATTATTATGTCGAATTTGCCGTATGTCATCATTGCAAGCTGCACAGATGTCTCCTTCTCAAGCTCCTTGCGCGCCTCGTTTATCCCGGGCCTTTTGTTCTCGAATTTTATCAGTATTATGTATGTAAGATATCCAAGCTTGCCTATGTCTATCTCGGCAATGTATCTTATCCCGTACTTCTCCTCTATGTTTCTCCTATGCCACTCTGCAGCCGTGTTTTTTAGGCCTATCTTCTCTGCAATCCCCGAGACCGTAGCCCTGCCATCCATGCTGAGCGTCATAAGTATCTCCCGCTCGTACTTTCCTATCCGCTCGATGCCCTTCCTGTATATCCGTCTCTGCACACCAGATCCGTCAGGCCGTTCTTCCACAAGTGCGGCTTCAAGGCCTCGCTGCCTGGGCACTGATGGCACAAAGATGCCTTCAAGCGTTATCTTTCCAAGGTACTTGGCCGTCTTCTTTACCTTCTTCCTCTCCTTGTCCCAGCTGCTTGTCGATTCGTAGACATAGCATCTACCATTGATTATCTTTATATCGACATAATGACTGTGCCGCTTGCGCAGTTCATTGAGGGTCTCAAGCACCTTTGCTGGCAGTTCCATATATGGTATATTTAAAATGGTATATATAAAAGGATATTGGCACTTCCATAGAATTAGTATATTACTCGTAAAATTATGCAATTTTATATGGTATAAAATATTTTGAACTAAAAATTAGGATGAAAAGTTCAATAATATTTAATATTTTGCAATTTCAGTCTAAAATAATGCGATATAGGGCTTAATCGATTTTATATAAAAGGGCGTAGTATAGTGTAAGCATCAGAATCACGCTGTTTTTCTAAAACAGACCCAACATACCCAATCCCAATTGGCGCGTGGTAAAACACGCGCCCACATTTTTACTTTCTAATCCTCTTTCAGCCAATAACACTGCAAGCTCAGGCGCGGCGAATTGAATCTTTATATGTCTTTACTGCATATCTAAATCGTTTTATCTTTGGTGAATGCTTGAAGGAGACTGCTGAGGAGAAGAGAAACCGGCTTCTTAATCTTGCCAAGTCCAGCGTAGGCAGCGCCTATGCCGGCACCGAGCACTCGATAACGCAGGCGATAGCCTCGTTCAACGAGCTTGAGAAGGCAAGGAACCTCGTCCACGAGAAGCTCGAGGAGTGGTACGGAATATTCTTCCCGGAGCTAAGGCTCACAAACCAGATCACCTATGCCAAATTCATAATAGCATTCGGAAAGGACAAGAAGGCAGCAGATTCCGCGCAGCTTTCAGCGCTGCTTGGAGGCGCCGCAGAGCAGGTAAGAACTCAGGCTGAAAACAGCATAGGCAGGGAGCCCACACAAGAGGAGTACCTTCAACTAAAGTCGCTGGCCGAGCTCGAGCTGCACATAGCAGAGACCGGAGATGCGCTTGACAAGTACTTGGAGACATCTACAAAGGCTCTTATGCCAAACATAACCTACCTGATAGACTACAAGGTCGCAGCCGAGCTTTTGGGCAAGGCCGGATCGCTTGATAAGCTCGCGCTCATGCCTGCCGGCACGATACAGCTCCTAGGAGCAGAGAAGGCGCTATTCAAGCACATAAAGTTCGGATCGAAGCCTCCAAAGTACGGCTCGATATTCAAGCTTCAGCAGGTCGGCGGCGCTGCAAGGTTCGATAGAGGAAGGATAGCAAGGGCATACGGCGCAAAACTGGCCATAGCGGCAAGAGCAGACGGCATATCAAAGAACTTCATAGCCGACAAGCTCAAGGCGCAGCTTGACGAGATAATAAAGAAGCAGTCAAACCGGCCTCCAAAGCCAGGTTCGCAAAACAGGTTCCAGGCAAGGAGCCAGCAGAACGCAAGGCCGCGGCATGGCCAGGGCTTTAGGAACTTTGACAAGAATCAGGGCAACTGGCGCAACAGGAGGCATGGGGGCAGGTAGCTCTATTTCCTTAGCCTTGGAAGCCCGCTCTTTACAACTTGGTCGTCTAGGTCTCCATTTTTTGTCATGAATGCGACCATATCGTTAAGCGAGGACATAGTGAGCACCTGGCTCACGCTTATTAGATCGTTCCACACATCCCTAAAAGCTCCGGTACCGATAAATCCCTTCGTGAACTGGTTGTTCTCAAGCAGCCTCTCATCCCCTTTTATCCCTGCCGAATACCTCTCTAGCAGGTCGAATACCAGCGCGCTTCTTTCAGTGGTCGATCCCTCCGGCTTGTTCTCCCTTATCTTATTTAGGAACTTGACCATTGTGGACTTTGTCATCTCCATAAGGTAATTATCAAGGTTGTTCTCAACAACAAACCCAATTCCAGGATGCTTCACAAGCGACCTGATAAAGTCGGGGGTCACATCAGTCATCTCGAACTCCCGCGTGTCCCTGTTGAGTGTAAGGTACTTCATGTCCTTTAGCACCTCGCCAAGCCTTACCAGTGCCCTCTCACCCAGGTCACTCTTAGAGACCTTTGCGTGAATATCCTCCCTAGCCTTTTTGACTGCCATG
>DAIDLJ010000001.1:61671-72999 GCA_027449585.1 Microcaldota archaeon
ATATTTCTTCAAGATTCTATATGCGCAAGTGGCGTGTATGATAAATCGGAAGATGATGTATTCGTCGGCATTCTATTTTGCATTCATAATACTCGTGGGCGCGATATCAATCGGTCTGATACTCGCCAACAAGCAGGCCTCAGAAAAAGTGCAGCCTCAAGCTCCGCAGCCAAATTTTGTATTCAACAACCAGACCTACAACTTCACCTATGTAGCATCCAACCTCTCAGCATGGGAATCAGGGCTGATGAACAAGACTGTTGGCAGTAACACCTTCGAGCTCTTCGACTTCCACACTCCAGGAGTGTATCCATTCTGGATGAAGGATACTTACTATCCTCTTGACATGATCTGGGTCAATGGCTCAAATGTCACGTACATAGCATATGCAATCCCATGTTCATACTACAGCAGCGCGCAGGCCAACTGCACAGTATACAACAATTACTCGCAAGGCCGCATCGCCGATTATGTGATCGAGGCACAGGCGGGCTTTGCCAACCGGACCGGTCTTAGGGTAGGAGACAGCATAAGGATAACTCCCTAAGCCGCAAGCGCCCCAAATAGTTTGTCCGGAAATTCGCAAAAGCTCATAGAATGGCCAATCTCAGCATATCTTCCCAAAGCGTCGTCGTTCGTCACGACCACCGTCTTGAAATAGTCCCTCTCCCTGCTCCTGATCATCCTTGCAGATGACTCTATACTCTTGCTTCCGGTCTCATATTCTATTGCAATCCTTCTGCCACCATAAAATGCCATTATGTCAGGGCCGTATGCGCTGTTGTATATCCTGTTCCTAACTCCCTTTGCAGTAAGATACCTGCTTATTATGTTCACTGATATGTCATGCTCTGCGCTGTTGTGGCTGTCAGATATGTACCATCTCCCCCGGTACGCGCCTACAGCTATGTCATGGCATTTTATTGCGCCGCCATTTATCATCCTTTCAATAACTCCACTCTCCGCAATCTTCCCTATCCGCGCGCCAAGCTCCAGGGCCGAGATGCCTCCCCGAGAGGCCTCCATCACGACAAACTCCGCGCTCTCAAATCCACCCTCAAACCTGCCGAACCTCACTACGACCGGATTCCGCATCCCTGCCCCTACAACAAGCGCCATCCCTCTTCCGACGCTTCGCAACATCCTTTTTATCTCTATGAATCTCCCGTTTTCATTGCCTCCTGATATGAAGTTGGATACGTAATTGAGCTCCTCCGGCTCCTTTATGCCAAAGGAGATCAGCGCAGAGGCATTCGCCCTCAGGTCCCTATCCATGAGCTTTGCCCTCTGGGATATCGCTACTATGCCTATCCCGTACTTCCTCCCTTCCGCTGCTATCTTGCCTATTATCGGATTATCGCCAACCTTCTCCGCCTCGTCTATCACCACGTAAAAATTCGGCCTGCCAGATTTCTCGAGCAGGAGCATCCTGGAGTAGACCTTCCTGAGGAATCCCTCTATGTATATGCTCTGCGCTTCGGGGGTGTGCAGCCTTGAGAGCATGAAGATGCTGTTGCCCGACATCACCTCTGACATGTTGGCACTCTTCTCGAACGCGCCGCTTGCAACTAGCGCAAGTCTCCTCTCAAGGGATTCCAGCACAGTCTTCTCCGAAGCCGACTTTGAGTTCTTCTTGAATGCCTTGATCGCAAAGAGGACGTTGTGTATGTTTGGCACCTTGCCCTCCTCAGAAAGCTTCCTGTAGGAATACATTATGCACTTGTAAAGCGTGTATCCCTGGACCTCGCCAAGCCTGAAGTTCCTCTTCATCATGCCCGTGACCTCGCTCGCCTTCTCCCCTTCAGTCATCCCGTCCGGATCGAAGATGTTTATGCCGTTTCTTGACGCGTCGTACACCTTCGCGCCGATGTTCCCTGAAATGCCAACATATTCGCCGTGCGGGTCGAGTATTGCAACCCGTGCTCCTTGCGCGCAAAGGGCGCCCACTATCTTTTTGCAGGCATTCGACTTTCCGCCGCCGCTTCCGCCGACTATAGCGACGTGAGGATTCGCCCATCTCCACGGCTCGAACTTGAACCCCGCAAAATACCTCCTGCGCCACCCAAGCCTGTTCTCTCCAAAGGAGATAAATCCGGACTTGAGTTCGCGCTCAACATTTCCAATAACCGATTTGTTATTTGTAATCATGTTCCCGCCTTTTATTTAGGAAAAAGACTCTTTGCTAAAGTCAGCTCGTCCTCCTCGCTTATCTCCGGGCTGAGAGGAGTCTCAAGCACCACTATCTTGGAGGAGATTTCCCCATACTTCAGGAAACTTCTGAATCTATCATTCCCTATGTATCCGTAACCTATGTTCGCATGCCTGTCAAGGTTCGATCCAAGGTCCTTCATCGCATCGTTTAAATGTATCGCCTTCACCTTCTTAATGTCCAATTTGCTAAACATTTCGTCAAGTACTTCGTGCCTTCCTATATCATATCCTGAAGCAAAGAGATGGCACGTATCCAGGCAGAATCCAAGCCGCTTCCCATCCACTTCATCCGCCACAGCTGCAAGGTCCTCGATCCTGTCGCCTACGCTGTTCTTATGCCCTGCCTCATTCTCAAGAAGTATGCTCACAACTTCGACGCTATCCAGGGCCTCCCTCACGGCCCTTGCCACGTTGGCAAGCCCCTTCTCCTTCCCCTGGTCCATATGGCTTCCCATGTGCGTTACAAGGTATCCTATCCCAAGCCGCCTGCATCTCTCCATGTTCTCTATGAGCGAGGCAACAGACTTTTTGAACGACTCGCTATTGGATGAGGCTATGTTTGGAAGGTACGGCATGTGCGCTATCGCGGCTATCTTGGTCTGTCTCCCCTTCCTCCTAAAAGCCTCCACAGCTTCGTCCGATAGCGCGCTCATCGCCCATCCGCGCGGATTTGTAACGAAGATCTGCATCGCGGTGGCATCGAGTGCAACAGATCTGTCATATGCAAGATCGAGTCCTCCGGCAATAGAGACGTGCCTGCCTACAAGCGCCATTAAATCCAGCATATACTTGTCGTAAAGCGATATTAAGCTTGCTGGAGATATGATGCTGAGGCAAATGATAATTGCTGGGGTCAACGGCGGCGGCACTGACACCGAGGCCATCTGCTGCGACGAAAAAGGCAGGGTTGTAGGCAAGGGCATAAGCGGTCCGTCAAACTACCACAACATCGGCATAGACTCAACAATGGCATCCATACGCAAGGCGCTTAAGGCGGCCGGGGCGCAAAAGCCCGACCATCTGTGCGTTGCTCTTGCTGCAATAAACAGCGATTCGGATTTTAATCTGCTCAGCAAAAGGCTGCAGGAGGAATATCCCGGCGCTCTGCTAGAGCATGACGCCTACGCCGAGCTTTACATAAAGACACGCGGCGCTCCAGGCGTGATTGCAATATCTGGCACAGGAAGCGTGGTGCTAGGGTATGACGGCAGGAAGAGGCATAGGCGCTGCGACATGGGCTGGCTTCTTGGCGACGATGCATCTGGATATTACATAGGCAAGGAAGGCCTGCGCGCTGCTGCAAGGATGATATTCGAGGAGCAGGAGGAGACGCCGCTCAAAAACCACATGCTCGATCATCTCTCATTGAAGAATCCCGATGAGCTGATGAAATGGGTATACTCCGATTCCGGCAGCGTAGCCAACATCGCCGGCGCAGCTATAGCAGTAAACAGAGCCGCAAACTTGGCAGACACAGTGGCGATCTCCATACTTGAGAGGGCAAGCACTTACCTTGCCGACAATGCAATATCCGTCGCTAAGTCCATTGGGGTAAAACATGTTTATATGAAAGGAGGCGTATTTATGTTCGAGAGATTTAGGCAGAACTTCACAAAGCGGCTTGTAGATAGCGGTCTTGACTCCTCTGAGATAATCCAGCCACCCTCCCTTGGCTCGCTTCTAATCGCCGCAGACCGCGCAGGAGTCGATAGCTCTAAGTGGAAGGCCTTGCCTGCCTAAGAATCGCTATCTCCTCATCCGTTAGCGCCTTGCTGCTAATGAACTTCCTGCTGGAGAGGACAAAGTCAACCAGTTCGCATCTTGCGCCGTCCTCAACCATGCCCCTTGACAGTATCTCCTTCCTATCTGCGTATCTTGAATATTTCCCAGTGCTCCCTGCCCATTCTCCCGCAATCTCGCTAAGCCTCATAAGCGTGGATATTGCGCGCACAGAAAGCAGGAACTTCCCCAGCCTCTCAATTGCAGCCACCTTCTCCGGATCCTTTTCATTCGCGGCGTTCTCGATGAGCGGTCTGTACTGCTCCTCTATCTCCGATTGCCTCTGCACAAGGTTGCCTATTATATACATGTCTTTTTGAAGCTCATCCGACCTGTCAGGCAGAAGCGCAACGTATCCGCTTATGTCAACTCTTCCAGCCTTGAGTTCGTCATGTAGGATGTCTATTGCCTCAAGTATTAGCTCTTCCTTGAGCCGTGTTATCATGTCCTCGCAGAGCATCCATGCCGGCGCGTCTTCAGGCATAAAATAACTATCCAAATCGAAGGTAATAAACCTTTGCGACTTCTTGTCAATGCGTCGCGCAAAATAAAATGCCTCCGTGTGCTGGTGGGTCGTAGGGCGTGCAGTTCGCCCCCTCTAATGTATTCTGCACAGTCATCCTGTCTCCCGATATGTGCACGTGTAGCGCATACCAGTGCTGTTTCCTGTATCCTATCCTGTCAAATTCTGCCACGTTCTTGAAGTCTTCTGCGACAGTGCTTACTATACCGCACAACTGAGATACTATCTCGCTTGCGGCATCGTAGTCGAAGTCTGGCGGAACAAGATATTCCATATTGCTCCAGATCGCACTCCTCAACGCAGCCTTCCTCCTCTTCTCTCCCATATATTTTATTCCGGCTCCCATTAAATCACCTAGAAAAAGTGTGCCCATCTTGTATAGCGTCGGGCGTCGCATTATGCAATGTATTTTACTCAAATAAACTATATATACCTTACTACAAGATATTATACTTAAAGAAACATTTATATTTGTTAAGCGCGTAAGATATTGTGCCCGCGTGTGCTGGCATCACCTAGAAATCTTGGGCGGCCCAGGCCGCCCTTGATGCTTAAAGAATGAGCAGGATATGACTAAGCCTCTTCTGCAAGAAGCCTAGCGAATTCCGTGTGTCCGCCAAGTTGATCGGCGTTGTACCCTGCCGCTTTTAGATTCCTTGCAAAAGTATCCTTCCCTGACCCGCGTGTGTATATCTTTCTAGGATTGCATGCCTCTATGTACTCAACAGCCTGATTAAAGTCGGCATGGTCGCTCAGGGCGAATTGCACGTCGGTGTTGAACCTCTGCGTCATCGCAAAACCCGTCGCAAGGCCTGTGAATATCCTCTTGCCAATCGCCGCCACATTGGCGCGTACCATGTCCATCCTATGCATGCTGACTATCCACACTGGCACCGAGAAATCAGGATAGACTATGCCCTCATGCAGGTTCCTCTCAACATAGTCCAGCTTCACACCATGCCTGGAGTAGACCTCACTCACCCTGGCTATCGGCTGGTCTACTATTGGCGTGACTCCCATGTCATTGCATATTTTTATCAGCTCCTGCGCCTTTCCCATTGCGTATGCGCCAAAGAGGGTGCTGCCTATATCCATCTTGGACCTTATGTAATGCTGCATTGCTGTTATGACCTCGGCCTTCTCCTCAAATACGACGTTGGGGAAGGGGTAAGTCGAGTCTATTATAAGCGTGTCTGCATGCTTTATCTCGATGCCTTCTGCTACCGGAGACATCTGCATCTGGTAATCTCCGGTGTAGACTACCGTGCCCAGCGCATCCGATTCCACATAGAGCTGCTTTGACCCCAGCATATGGCCTGCATTGAGCAGCTTGACTCCACTAGGCGCCCCGACCATCTTGGGCTCGTATCTTAACCTGGTGCTTAATAAGTCCCTAGTGATCTCGCTGCACAGTATCTCACTGTTTTTCCTAACCCCTCCAGTGTGGTCGGAATGCGCGTGCGAGACAAAATTAAGGTTTGCCTCAGATTCCTTTGCATCCAAAGATATCCTATAGCCTCCAACATGCAATGCCATCTGCTCGCCATTTAGTGGAGTGCCGTGCAAGTCTTTTATATTTATTGTGCCAATAATATGATTGATTTACAATTCCTTGGTTTTTTATATGGTAGAAAAAGTGATAATACTCGGATCGGGCCCTGCAGGTCTCTCAGCTGCGATATACGCTTCAAGGGAGGGCTTTGAGCCCCTGGTCATAGGCGGCTTTAGTCCAGGCGGGCAGCTGCTTCTCACAACTGTGGTGGAGAACTTCCCAGGATTCCCGGAAGGCATAGACGGACCGGTGCTTATATCTCAGATGAGAAAGCAGGCGGAAAAATTTGGCACCAGATTCATAGATTCAAATGCTACTGCCGTGGATTTTAGCAAGAGGCCCTTCAAGATAATTGCTGACGGTAAGGCTTACGAATCTGATGCCGTTATAATAGCGACCGGTGCAAACGCGAAGTGGCTCGGCATACCTTCTGAGAAGAAGTTCATAGGCCATGGCGTTTCAAACTGTGCCACGTGTGATGGTCCATTTTACAAGGGCAAGGAGGTGGTGACAATTGGCGGCGGGGATACCGCGGCTGAGGATTCACTATTTCTGACCAGGTTTGCAAGTAGCGTTACGATAATCCATAGAAGCTCTGCACTGCGGGCGAGCAAGATAATGCAGGACAGGCTAAAGTCCAATCCAAAGATAAGGATAGTATTTGATACAGTGATAGAGGAGATAAGGGGCGACAAGTCTGTCGGATCAGTGGCGCTAAAGAACGTCGTCACAGGCCAGGCGCAGGAGATGAAGACCGATGGGGTCTTCGTGGCGATAGGCTACTCCCCAAACACCGAGATCTTCGCTGGGCAGATAACGCTCGATGAAAAGAGGTACATAGTCCCCGCAAGGGATGAGGTCTACACTAACGTCGAGGGCGTCTTCGTCGCCGGCGACGTAGCAGATCATGTCTTTAGGCAGGCGGCAACGGCCAGTGGAAGCGGCGTAAAGGCGGCTCTTGCAGTAAGGGAGTATCTCGCAGTCTTAGGCAGTGAAAAATGATGCTGCAATATTCTGCTTCTAATCGACAAATCACAGATTCTTGTATAATCTTTTTATAAGGCTTCCCGTCCAAGTACTATCAGGGTAAAGTGATATGGAGGGAAGGACAAAGGGTCATCTGGGGAGGAATCTTGCAGCTGCGGCAGTTGTAGGTTCGGTCGTCGCAGAGGCCATAACTGGCAACTCTGCGCTTCTTGCTTTGCAGGCAACCGCCGTCGCTCTAGGTCCGGTCGGAATACTAGGATCAGCATACGCTTTAAAGAACTACTTCGATCTCAAGGCCGCAAGGCGCCAGTAGAGTCACGCAAATCTCTTCTGGCCTTTGTAGCTGACAAGCCCTGAGACTCTTACGCCTATCTTTCTAACATCCTTGTTCTTCTCGACGTTATCGTCATAGAGTCCGCATGCGGTTCTTATCACTGTTTCAAGGCTGCTAGTTGCCTTCACGCTTCTGCTGTGCAAATGCTCTGAGAAGTCAAAGTACCTGAGCTTAAGCGTTATTGTCTTGAATGCGACCTGGTTCTTCTCAACGTCTTTTGCGACCTCTTTGCTAAGCCTTCCTATGGCCTCCTTTATCTCCTGAGAATTCTTGGTGTCTTTTTCGAATGTGAACTCCCTGCTTATTGACTTTATGTCGTAATTGCCCACCACTTCACGCTCGTCAATCCCGCTTGCAAATGCCTTGAGCTCAGCGCCAAACGGTGCGCCGAAATTCTCCGCAAGAACCATGCTATCTGCCTTGGCCAACTGCTCTACCGTGCCATATCCGAGCTTCCTTAGCCTCTCTGCAGTCTTTGCGCCGATGCCGTAGAGGTCCTCTATCTTTGATTCTAAAAGAAAGCTTTTCACCTCGCCATCACTGACCGCCATGACCCCGTTGGGCTTTGCCCTCTCGCATGCCATCTTGGCTATGAGCTTGTTTGGGCCGATACCTATCGAGCATTTTATTCCAACGCTCTCAAGTATGTCTCTTCTTATCTCCTCGGCATACTCCATTGCCTTTCCATAACTTCGTATCTTCTCCGAGACGTCTATGAATGCCTCGTCTATGCTGACCTGCTCGAACTTATCTGCGAATCCCTCTATCCTCCCCATTATCCTTCTAGATATCGATTCGTAATACTCGTAGTCCAGCGGAAGATAGAGGGCGTCAGGCTTGAGTCTATAAGCCATCGATATAGGCATGCCGCTGCGTATCCCGAATTTCCTAGCTGCATAGTTGCAGGTCATCACAACGCCCCTCCCAGCGCCCTGCTTTGGATCAGATCCGACTATTGTTGGACGCGCACCAACCTCCTTGTTCCTTAGCTCTTCGCACGCCACGTAGAAGTAGTCCATATCTATTAGCATTATTACTCTCATTTCAATCCTTCAATCAAGCGGGACTTCTTCAATATTCCCCGAAGGCTCGGTCTCCCTGAAGACCTGCGAAGTGAACTTATATAGGTCTATCTCGGGCCTTTTCCATGAGTCTTCAGGAAGGTCAGCCTTGATGCAGAGGTTCCTGAGGAACTCCTCCTTGTTCCAGAGCTCTTCAACAGCGACTATCGGCAGCAGCACCCCTGACTTGAACCCGTACTTTATCATGAGGCCATCCCTGCCAACCTTTATCTCCTTTAGTCTTCCGCTCGGCGAAGAGCTGTCTATATGCTCGGGCTTGCTCAGTACGCTCACCTCTACAATGAGTTCGGATAGCTCCAGTTCAGATACTGGAGTGAATCTCGGGTCCTCGAAAGCCGCT
The DNA here is from genome assembly GCA_027449585.1 of Microcaldota archaeon. Taxonomy (GTDB): domain Archaea; phylum Micrarchaeota; class Micrarchaeia; order Micrarchaeales; family CABMGC01; genus JAJZNA01. The sequence goes on from DAIDLJ010000001.1 coordinate 70,480, forward strand.
GCTATCGCCGCTTCTACCAGAAGCCGCTTTAGCGGTCCTATCGGGTTTGGGTAGCCTATGCACCCCCGCAGGCTCATCGTTGGATAATGTTCAAGCGTAACGAAGACTCCCGAGCTTTCCGTGAAGCCAGATAAGATCCTCTCAACCATCAATCTGCTGAACCTTGGTGATTTAAGTGATAGCTCTATTGCCATCCGCGCAGCCTTTATCAGGAGAGTTCCGTCCTCAATGGAGTAAGGCATAGCCATCGCCGATGGTGGATATAGTGGCTGACAAAGTATTTAAAACATCCAAGCAACGGTCCATGCGTCACATTTATGTATGAGGAAATGGCCATTAATTTTATGTTTGCGCAAAGAATGCACAAAACGAATCTCCAAGCCGAGCCATTGCACTGCGTAGCAGCACCTCCAAGAATATACTCATTTAGCGCATGCCATTCGATGGGTGAGAAGCAGAGCCACGAATTCATCAAGGCAATGGAAGAGCTGCGCAAGAATAATCCTGGTCCTATAACGATACTTAGTGAATTCTTCCCCATACATGCCGAAGAGGACGTGCTTGGAAGCGCCGTCCTCAAATACAGGGATGAAAGGGGCATATCCACGGTTTACATGGACAGCGTAATGCCACACCTCTTTTTTGGCGAAGTCACCGCCGCATACTATAATGTGGCAATATCCTACCGCGCCAATGCGGAGGTGATAAAAACGCTCAGTGAAATCCACAACCTCGCGCTAGCCGAGACTTCAACGGAGCGCTCGGAGCACATGCTCTCAAAGATAAACGAAGCCATTGCATCAAACTCCGGCGGCGCTCTTGTCATCGTTTGCGGTGCGATGCACATCGACCAGATTTCAGGCAGGCTGGCCAAAAATCTCAAGATTTCGGGGCTCAATTCCGACCCAGATGTTGAGTCGCTACTAAAGGAGACAAAGAGGGCGCTAGTTGACCTGGGCCAAGATCCGCATCATCTACAGCTGTTAAAAAACCTGCGAAGAGTATTTGACGAGGAGATTGCTCCAGTAAGCGATCAGATAACCAGATATTATCTTGAAGGGAAGTCATCCCTGTCAGACGCCACCGAACTGAAGGTTGCATTGATAACAGATTATTTTGTGCGCATGCTTACAGCAGCAGTTGATCCTTTCGCATAATGCTAATTCATTATGGGGGTCATATATAACCCCTAATTCGGTATGGGCCCGATGAGATTTGAACTCACGATCTTTCGATTATCAGTCGAACGCTCTAACCAGACTGAGCTACGAGCCCACGCCTAGTAAGGTCTTTTGGAAGGTATAAATAACGATATGATTTGGGCGAGTTTCGAGCCTATTTTCCCATCCTTTCCCGCAATTTCCTAAAGTCGCTTAGCATGAGCCCGTAATTATCCTTGAATCTTAGTGCTGCTGCCGGGTGGAAGGTTATCAGGCATGTGCGCCCATCCTTATCTATCATCTTTCCATGGTTTTTTGCGACTTCGCCGCTGCCAAGCACTACGTCTGCCGAAAGGTTGCCTAGCGCAATCATGTATCTGGGCCTTACTATCTCAATCTGCCTTTCAAGGAAGGGTCTGCACAGCGCCACCTCCTTCTTTGATGGGAGCCGGTTGCCCGGAGGGAAGAATTGCACCACGCTTGTTATGTATGCGTCTCCTCGAACTATCCCGACCTTCCTGAGCAGCGAGTCCAGTAGCTGCCCGCTCCTGCCTACAAATGGCCGCAGCTGCTCGTCCTCCCTGGCTCCTGGCGCTTGGCCTATTATCATGAGCTTTGCATCAAGCCTCCCCTCCCCCGGCACGAACCTTTGGCTAAGCTCCCAGTCAGAAGAGCCCTTAGCAAGCCCCGCGTACTCCTCATTTATCTTTCCGATTGCCTGTTTGCGCGATACGTAATCCATGACAACTGTCAGCAGCTGCTTTAGGTTCTTGTACTTGAGTTTCTTCATAGCCGTTTCATAGTCGCACCAAGTGTATCCCTTATGCTCCTTAGATATCCTTACCTTGTCAGAATAGACCTCGCACAGAAAGAACTTGACGGACTTCGCAACCTTTTGCCTTCCATTGAAAAAGAAATATCCAGTAGATATCGAGAAGAACTTGTCCAGTTTCGCATCGATCCCAGTCTCCTCCCAAATCTCCCTCACGGCAGCCTGCTCAGAGCTCTCGCCCTTCTCTATGTGCCCTTTTGGCATGTCATATTCTCCGTTGTCCTTCTCGAGCAGAAGAAAGACTATCCTGCCCTCTTTCTTCATGTAAACGAATGCCCCTGCGGAGTACTCCCGTGCAGTCATCTTACCAACCCCTTAAGTGCGCAGTAATATCCATCGAGGCTGGAATTGAATACGCCTGGGTTTAGAGATGCAAGATTGAGCAGCGTTCCATACACCTTCTCGTAAGCGCTTTGGCACGATCCATTACCTGGACCAGAGTATTCCGGCTCAACTATGTAGAGTGAAAAAGGGTAGTTCCTTAATCCCTGCGGATAAATTATCCTCGAATAGTAGAGCAGCGACATA
>DAIDLJ010000002.1:0-58151 GCA_027449585.1 Microcaldota archaeon
ATAAACATAACATATTCCGGAGGATATCCTGCTCCTTGATGTCTTCCTAATGTAAAAACGACGCAGCTGGGGATGTTTAGGCCACGTCCAAGCATTAAACATTTCCTACGCCATATTTTCATATAGGGCTGCGCTACGTGTTTATGAGCAGAAAACCACTAAATGGAAAAGTACGAAAAGCTTATAAATAAGAAAGTAAGATAATATTACTGTGATTGAATGACTGATGAAGTAACCGTAATGAGTGTTAGAGGACAGGTAGTAATACCCAAAGAAGTCAGAAGGAAGCTACAGCTTAAGCCGAAGGATAGGCTCATTGTCTATGGTGAAGATGATACCATAATAATGAAGAGACTTGACCTGCCTGAGCTGAAGGAAACCTTTGAAAAGATAAGGCAGATTGCAAAGGAACGGGATAGGAAGCATGGAAGGCTCAGCCAGAAGGATATAGGCAAGGAGGTTAGTGCAGTAAGGCATGCGCATTAAGGGGTATCTTAATGGTGCGTATCGTCCTCGATACCAACATATTGGTTTCTGGCCTGCTTTATTCAGGCAAGCCCAGAAGATTGATAGGCCTGGCCATACATGGAAGGATAGAAGTTGTGTCCTCGATAGAGATGATCAGTGAACTAAGGGAGGTTCTATCCAGGGAGAAATTTGGGTTAGACACTGGAGACCAGGTATCTATGGTGGATTTTGTAATAAGACTAAGCCGCATAACTATTTTGAAAAGCAAATTCAAGGCGGTAAAAGACCCTGACGATGACATGGTGATAAATACAGCGTATGACGGGAAGGTGACATACATAGTCTCAGGGGATAAGGACTTATTGGAATTGAAACAGTTTGGTGAAATAAGGATAGTGAAGGCTAGTTAGATGCTTAGACTGATAGAGGAAGGCGTGGTGAAATGATTAAGAACGAAAAAAGACACAGGATAACAATAAGCTTAAGCAACGATGAGCTTGAGGCACTTGAAGACTCTTTGGTAGCTTGGAATCTTTGCAAGAAACATAATGCCCAGACCTGGAGTCCGAAGACTGGGGAGAAGACCCTCGTTTTTGCTAAGGTGGGCCCAGTGAGATTTGAACTCACGACATCTGGCTTTCCTGCTCTTTCTTTTGAAAAAGAGATATAAGACCAGCGCTCTAACCAGGCTGAGCTATGAGCCCACAGCATAATCTTATATCCAAGATATTTTAATCCTTATGCTCTGTCTCTCAATCTTTCTGCACGGTTTTACGATGCCACCAGACACATTAATAAGACATATTTGCGTATGGTATCTGCTGATGGCACATGGACCTTGGAGAAGGGCTTAGGAAGGCTATTGCAAGGCTTAGCGGAGCGACCATAATAGACGCAAAGGCGATAAAGGAGTTCAACAAGGAGCTCCAGAAGGCGCTTATATCCGCGGACGTTGAGGTTGAGCTGGTCTTTGAGCTCACCAAGAAGATAGAGGAGGCGGCGCTGAAGAGCAAGATGCCTGAAGGGGTCAGCCACAAGGACTACATAACCAACCTAGTCTACGAGGAGCTCAGCAGGCTTATGGGGGAGAGCTATGAGCCCGAGATAAGGCCGAAGAAGATACTGCTTGCGGGAATCTATGGATCGGGCAAGACCACAACATCTGCAAAGCTTGCAAAGTTCTACCAGGATCGCGGCCTTGGTGTTGGACTGATATGCTGCGATGTATCAAGGCCTGCGGCTTACGAGCAGCTCGAGACTCTTGCAAAGCAGGCAGGAGCAGGATTCTTCGGCATGAAGAATGAGAAGGACGTTGCAAAAATAGTAAGGGAAGGAATGCTTGAACTCAAGGGCAAGAAGGTCATAATATGCGACTCGAGCGGAAGGAGCGGAATGGATGAGGAATTGATAAAGGAGCTCAAGCTGATAAACAACCAGTTCAAGCCAGATGAGAAGCTTCTTGTAATAAATGCAGATATAGGACAGGTGGCGGGGCGGCAGGCCGCAGAGTTCAACAGGGCGATAGGGCTTACCGGTGTCATAGTCACAAAGCTCGACGGATCCGGTAAGGGAGGCGGGGCGCTTAGCGCGGTCAATGCAGCATCTGTGCGCGTGATGTTCACCGGAACAGGGGAGAAGCTCAACGCTCTGGAGCTTTATGACTCGAAGAAGTTCGTTGGAAGGCTTCTTGGCGTGCCGGACCTCGAGGGGCTTCTTGCGCACGTGAACGAGGCGATAAAGAACTCGGACCTAAAGGCCGAGGATGTGAATTCCGAGGAGCTCAACTTCGAGAGCTTCTACAAGCAGATGAAGGCCATGTCCAAGATGGGGCCCATGAAGAACGTGCTCGGGATGATGGGCCTTGCCGACGTGCCAAAGGAGGCCGTTGAGACGGGAGAGTCCAAGCTGAAGAAGTACGAGAACATAATAGGATCGATGACCAGGGAGGAGAGGCTTGGTGAGAAGCAGCTCAAGGATCCTGGACGCATAGCAAGGATTGCGAAGGGAAGCGGCGTTGGCGAGAAGGATGTGAAGGAGCTGATAGCTGACTTCAACAAGATGAAGAAGATGGCTGACATGCTCAAGAACAACAGGGACGTGAGAAAGCAGATGTCTAAGTTCATGCCGAAGGGGTCATGATTACTTCTTTACCTCATTCCTTTGTATTTCCTAACTATTCTTTCTATTATCTCAACTGACTTGCCCATGTTCGACCTTGGATCGCAAAGGAGCTTTAGCTCCTCTTTTGAGACGAGTCTGGATATCTCCCTCTCGCCAATTAGGCTCTCTAGATAGTCCATGCCACTTGCAAGAGAGCGCTGGGCCGCATTGACCGAGAGCTGCCTTGCCTTGTGCCTTGGCATTCCCTTCTCTATGAGCTTGCTCATTACAAGCTGCGATGCGGTGACGCCCTTTGTGTGGTTTAGATTTCTCCTTATGTTCTCCTCCATCGGCGAGGAGCGCTCGATAAGGTTCTTTACGAGCATGCAGGAATAATCGGACAGGATGAATGACTCTGGAAGTGCAATCCTGTCGGAGAGCGATGCGGTGAGGTCCCTGAAGTCCTCTGTTGCCATCGATTCCAGGGCGGTCAGCGCGTGGCCTCTTGCCACCCTGCCTATGGAGATGCACCTCTCCTCTATGAACGGATTGCCGTGTATGCTCTTGTGCGGCATTGCCGAGCTTCCTATCGATCCCTCCTCGGGCATCTCGACGAGCTCCTGGACCTCGGTCCTCTTCAGCGTCTTTATGTAAGAGGCGATTGTCGCAAGCCTTCCGCAGAGCACTGCAAGATCGGATATGATGTATGCAAGGTCCTCCCTTGGAGGGGTCTGCATCGTCATCTCCGACTTCTTTATCTTGAGGCTTGATAGGACCTTGGCCTCGATCGCCATGCCATCCATGCCTTCGCTCGTATGGACATCGTATGTGCCTATGACTCCGGAGAGCTTTCCCTCGACATAGTTCTCCCTGTCTGACTTGAGCCTGTCTATGCTCTTTTGCAGGGAGTATCCGAAGAATGCGAATGGGAGGCCAAATGCTGCAGGTATTGCATGCTGCCCGTGGGTCCTTGTTATTGCAGGGATTGATTTCCATTCAAAGGCCGCCTTCAGGCAGGCATCGCGCGCCTGCGAGGCCGTCTTTATGAGCAGGTCAAGGGCCCTTTTGGTCTGCATAGCCTTTGCGGTCTCTATCGCATCTGCCGATGTCATTGCGAAGTGAACGTAACGGCCGGCAGGTCCGGCCTTCTTTGCCGCGAGGCTAATCAGGGCGCCCATTTCATGGTGCGTCTTCTCGGCCTCGATCTTTCTCACCTCCCTTGGAGTGACCTTTCTGGTATTTGCTATCGATTTTATCCTTGATGCTGCGGACTTTGGCACCTTTTTGGGATAGAATTCTGAGAGGACCTTTGCATTCTCCGCCTCCACGTCAAGCAGGGCCTGGATGTAGCTGTCATCATTGAATATCTTAGACATTGGAGTGGTGTATCTTGTGCCTATTGGGGATATCTGGTCAGTTTGCGAATATGATACGTCAAGCTTCCTTGGTTTCATGGCCTTACCGCTTCAAATTATTCCTCACAAAAGCTCCGCCCTCCTGTCAATCATGTCTGATGCATCTGCGCCTGTGCCTATCAGGGTTACTGGCACCCTTAGTTTTTGCTCTATGTCCCCTATCCAGACCTTTGCCTCGCCTGGAAGATCCTCGAAATTGCGCACTCCTGCTGCGCCTTTGAACAGGGTGTCCATCTTGGTTATTGCTACCTGGTTTGCGGAGCTTATCTTGACCACAGACTTTGCAAGGTCTGCATCAAATGGGGCGACTCTCCTCTGCCTGCCGGTGACAGTACCGAACTCTGCCATGCCCAGCTCCTTTGCCTCTTCCGGCTTGATCTCCCTGTTGAGCGGGCCTCCGCCGACCCTTGTTATGAAAGACTTGAATATGACTATTATGTTGTCAACGTACTTTGGCCCCACTCCAACCTCGCTGAGTATGCCTGATGATGTGGTGTTCCTGCTTGTGACATAAGGGTATTCGCCATGGTATAGGCTTAGGAAGTGGCCTTGGCTGCCCTCAACCTGCACCTTGCCGTCATTCTCGACGCAGTTTATGACCTCCGAAGGCACATCGGCTATGAACCTTGAGAGCTCGGGATAGTCCTTGGCGAGCTTGAGGCTCCTTAGTATTCTCTTTGCCTCCGCCGCCCCTACCCCTTGCTTAGTGCTGCCAACTTCATTGCTAAGAAGTGCGTTCTTCTGCTCCTCCTCTGCCTCCAGTGCAGTTATTACCGCGGTGTGGCCGTCGATCATTATCCTGTCAGTAGTGCCCGTCTCCTCCATCTCCTTGAGTATCATCTCGCGCCTTATCAGGGCTCCTGGGGGTATGACAAGCTTTGTCTTCTTGCTTAGGAATGCCGTAGGTATGGACCTGAGCTTGTAGGTCTTGCCTTCGTGCACTGCGGTATGGCCGGCATTTACGCTTCCAGTCCTTACTGCCATCTCTGGAAGATCCTTGAGGGCAAGATACGAAGCCACCTTCCCTTTTCCCTCATCACCATAGAAACCACCGACTAGGATATCGATCATTTGCTGCACCCCAGTAGTTTATCGTGCGGATAAGAATTAAAATCTTAGTATGACCAAGATGAGTGAATCCAGGTGTAGCAAGTTGGTAGACAAGGAGCAGGGGCTTAGGAAGATAGACGAGCTCAAGGAGCAGTATTCAAAGACAAAGTACAACAAGGCCACTAACAAGTATCTGGGGATGCTAAGGGCAAAGATCGCCGGGATAAAGAGGGAGATCGAGAGCCAGGGCAGGAAGGCGGGCAGTGGCTATGCTGTAAGGAAGTCCGGGAATGCGACAGTAGCGCTTGTTGGCTTTCCTAACGCCGGCAAGTCCTCGCTCCTGCATGTGCTCACCGGCGTGGAGTCAAGGGTTGCAGATTATGCCTTCACAACACTTGACGTGATCCCGGGGATGCTTGAATACAGCGGAGCAAAGATACAGATACTCGACCTGCCGGGGCTTATCCAGGGCGCGCACGTGGGAAAGGGAGGCAGCATGAAGATAATAAGCGTGATACGCGTCGCTGACCTTGTGCTTTTCGTAATAGACATAAACAATTACCAGCAGCTCTACCAGCTCATGGAGGAGCTAGAGATGCTTAACATAAGGCTCAACCAAAAAAGGCCCAACATGAGGCTCGAGAAGGGGCTTGCAGGGGGATTGAATATAGAGGGCAACGGACATAGGATACCTGACAAGGACGTTGTGCAGAGCATACTCAACGAGTTCAAGATATTCAATGGCGAAGTCATATTCTACGCAGACACCAACGACCAGCAACTGCTTGATTATGTAGCTGACAACTGCGTCTACATAAGGGGCGCAGTAGCCCTAAACAAGATAGATACCGTTGACAAAAGGAAGGTGGAATCGATAAAGAAAGAGATAGAGACAAGGACCGGGATGAAGGTGACCCCGATAAGCGCGAAGATGGCCGGCAACATAGAGGACCTCAAGGGCACGGTCTTTGCAGGCCTTGAGCTGATAAGGATCTATCTCAAGCCCAGGGACGGTGAGCCGGACTTTGACAAGCCTTTGGTGCTTAACAAGGGCGCGACGGTTATTGATGTTGTGAGGAAGATAAACACCAAGCTCGTCAAGAGCATAAAGTATGCGCTGATAAGCGGCCCGAGCTCCAAGTTCTCAAATCAGCGCGTCGGCAGGGAGCACAAGGTCCTTGACAAGGATGTCGTTACCGTAGTCTTTGATATGTAAGCGCACTTGGGCTTTACTCTGACTTTTTTAGTACATTGCCTCCAGGCGCTTTATCCTTTCTGCGGTAGGCGGGTGCGTCGAGAACAGATTAGATATCGAACTTGCCTTGAATGGATTGGAGAAGTAGAGCGACGATGTCACGTCATTTGCATTCTTCATGGGCGGGGTCTGCGGATTTGCGGTGAAGCCCTCTATCTTCTTTAGCGCGCTGGCAAGGGACTGGGGATTCCTTGTTATCCTTGCGCCGTTGGCGTCGGCCATGTACTCCCTCCTCCTGGATATCGCAAGCCTTATCATCATCGCAACTATCGGCGCGATTATGCTTAGCGCAAGGCCTATGATCAGTATCAGTCCGCCATTGCCTCTGCGGTTCCCGCCAAGGCCTCCAAAGAAGAACATGTTGCGTATGATCGCTGCGGCAAGGCCTATGGCACCTGCGAATACGATTGCAAGCATCATGAACTGGATATCGTTGTTGTATATGTGGGACATCTCATGCGCTATGACTCCCTGGAGCTCGTCCTTGTTCATCATTGAGAGCAGGCCGGATGTCACTGCAACAGATGCGTGCTTCTTGTCCCTGCCCGTGGCAAAGGCATTTGGATTTGGATCGTTTATTATGTATACCAGCGGCATTGGTATCTGCGAGGCTGCTGCAAGCCCCTCTACAGCGGCATACAGCGTTGGGTACTGGCTCTTGTCTGCTGGCTTTGCACCGGATACCTTAAGCACAACGGCGCTGCCTGCGAAGTATGAGAAGGCCGCATAGGCTATGACTATTATTCCGCCCAGGGCTATTGCAAACGGCCCTCCGCCCATTACCAGGACGAAGAAGTAGATTATGAAGAAGAACAGCGCTGAGAATATGCACATTAGCAGTATCGACTTGAGCCTGTTCCTAGATATCTCATCGAAGAAGCTTGCCATCACTTATCACAGTTTACTTGGACTTGCCTTTCTGGCCCTTCGAAGCCCCGTCCGCATTGAGATCGCTAAAGTCGACATTCACAGGTTCGGATGCTTCTGGAGGAGCCTGGAAGAAGTCCTGCTTTGCGAAGTTGAACGTTCCGGCAAAGACATTGCCTGGAAATGTCTGTATCGCATTGTTGTAGTCAAGCACGTAGTCGTTGTAGGATGTCCTTACGAATGCGATCTTGTCCTCCGTGCTCTCAAGCTCCTGCTGGAGCATCTGGAAGTTCTGCGAGGCCTTTAGGTCAGGATAGTTCTCTGCTACGGCAAAGATGCTCTTGAGCGCCTGGCTGAGCTGGTTGTTGGCATCTGCCTTCTGCTGCACAGATCCAGTAATTATCGAGCTTCTCAGAGCAGTTACCTGTGTAAGCACGCTCTTCTCATATCCTGCATAGCCCTTGACAGTATTGATAAGGTTTGGTATCAGGTCGTATCTCCTCTTTAGCTGCACGTCTATCTGCGCCCAGGCGTCCTGGACCCTGTTCCTCTTCTGCACAAAGCCGTTGTACATCATCACAAAGAAGAGTGCAACGAGAACTACGACAACTATGCCTATCTCTAAAAGTACCATAAAACCGATATAATATGGCTGCAAAAACTTAAAAACACTCATCTTGGTTGCGGTAAATGCAGGATTATAAATTAGTTTGATAATCAGTTAATAGTATTTGCAGGTGGAGTCATGTTTGAAAATATTACTGCAGGCTGGAAGCTTGGCGGGGCCGTAAGAAAACTGATCTTTGAAGACAAGAAGCTAATGGTCTTCCCGATCGTAGCCGCAATAGTCCTACTGGTCGAGACCATAGCGATATTCGCATCGCTCTTCCTATTCGGCGCCGGGAGCTCTGTGCCATTCGTTGCTTGGCTGGTCATATACTATATAATAGTCTATTTCACATCGACATACATACTCGTCGCCATGCTGATAGCCTTCAGGAGCTTTGGCACCAAGACGCCAGTAGGATTTGCTGGTGCATTCTCCAAGGCTTCTGGATATTTTGTGCAGATCTTTGAATGGGCCGTATTCGAATCGATAGTCACTATGATAATACGGGTAATAGAGCAGAGACTTGGCTATGTTGGAGCGGCGATCTTCGGGCTTGCGGCCTCAATGGCAATGGGCACTGCCACTGCGTTTGCGATACCTGTGATAGTGGACAAGAAGATGGGTCCGATAGACACTCTCAAGGAGAGCACAAATTTCATAATAAAGAATTTCGGCAAGACCTTTGGAGGACTCATCTACTCCGAGCTATACTCTCTCATATTCATAGTTGCGGGCATAGCGATGGTGATCCTTGGACTGTTCACGCTTGGCTTACTTGTGGTACTTGGCATCGCGCTCATAGTGTTCGGCGCCATGATGAGCTAGCTGATCTCGAATGTCTACAGATTCGTACTGTATGATTACATGAACGGAGGGAAGCTGCCTGAGGGAATAACCGACGATATGGTTAAGTCATCAGTGAAGAGGCAGACGCAGGGCAGGGGAGGGCTTGGGGGCGTTTTTGGCGGCGGGAGCACTGGCAACATATGACCATGCAGCTATCGCGTCTCTTCAGTAAAGGTTAAATTCGTTTCTTGAGATTACCATACTTATGGCGATCAGATACTGGGAGTATGAGGATGCCCCACTCAAGGAGAAGCTAAAGGATCCCAACGTCAGGGACATTGCCAAGATTTACTTCGACAATGACACAAAGGCCTACAGGTTCTCACGCGCGCTGTGCGAGGTGAAGAAGAAGGGCAGCCTTAGGCTCAAGGATTGCAGCGGCGAATTGCCAGTAGCCACATGGAAGAGGTATCTTGACTTTGGGGTTATGGTCGGCATGCTCAAGCACGAAGAAGGTAGCTACTCGTTCACTGACAGGTATTCCAGGCCCCTAAAGAACATATCCTCTTACATAAAAGCCTGGATGGAGGTGCCTAAGGAAGAGGATCTGCTTGTGCTTTTTGCAAATGCCAAGACGGACAGGCAAAGGAAGCGCGGCGGCAGGACGACTGTGGAAGCCGCGCAGCCGCAGCAGACAGAGGTCAAGCAGGCAGATTAGGACTGCCTTGTACTGTACCAGATGGTGCCGTACTCGCTGTCCTCCAAGGATATTGAATGCTCTAATCTTAGCTTCTCCCTTATCGCATCTGCCTCATCGAATTTCCCTTCCTTCCTTAGCCTCTCTCTATCCCTTATCAGGTCTGCGGCTTCTGGTGCGAGCTTGTGCTTGTAGGAATCCTTGCCGAGTATTCCGAGGACCTGCGCGTTGTTGATTACAGATCCCACTGCAAGGTCCTTTGCGGCCTTGCCTATCTCCCTGTTTGCCTGCGCATATGTTCGCAGGAGGTCTATTGCCGCAGAGAGTCTGGTCAGGGCAAGAGGGGTGTTGAAGTCGTCGTCCATGGCCTGGGCGAATCCACTATCCAGGTCGGTTGCCATTTTGCCTATCTCTTCTGGAACGGCCTCATCACTAGTCTCATTCATGTTGTAGAATATGCTAAATGACGCATAGAGGTAGTTCATCCTTGCTGCGGCCTTCTTTATGAACTCCTCCGTGTAGCCGAAGTCCTTCCTATAGTGGGTAGAGATGACAAGTAGCCTTAGCGCCTCTGCATCGTACCTCTTGAGGAGCTCCCTTATGCGGATGAAGTTCTTGAGGCTCTTTGACATCTTCTCGCCCTTTATGAGCATTATGCCGGAATGCATCCAGTACTTAACGAAGGGCTTCACGCCGAATGCGGCCTCGGCCTGGGCTATCTCGTTTGTGTGGTGCGGGAAGATCAGCTCTATTGCGCCTCCGTGCAGATCGTACTGCTTCCCGAAGATCGCATGCGTTATGGCGGTGTCCTCTATGTGCCATCCGGGCCTGCCATTGAGGCTTCGGGCCTTGCCATCAACAGTTAGTTCTATTCTCCAGCTGGGCTCTGACTCCTTTGCGGCCTTCCATAGGGAGAAATCGTAGCTGTTCCTCTTTCCCTCCCGCGGCTCTATCCTGTGCTTCTCTAGCTCATCAAGACGCATTCCAGAGAGCTTGGTGTAATCCTGGAATTTGGAGACATCATAGTATACGTCGTCGTCTATAACATACGCATATCCCTTATCCAGCAGGAGCTGTATCTGAAAGACCATCTCGGAGATATAGTCGTGCGACCTTGGATACTGGTCCACGCCCTTTCTGACGCCTATTGCTTCCATGTCCTCCATGAACCGCGTCTCAAACCTCCTTGCAAGCTCTATTGGGTCGGTGCCTTCCTCCTGCGCCCTCTTTATTATCTTGTCATCGATGTCAGTTATGTTCTGTATGTATTTGACATCGTATCCGCTGCGCCGCAGCCACCTTGCCACTACGTCGAAATTTATATAGTTCTTGGCGTGTCCGAGATGCGCGTCGTCGTAGACTGTCTGGCCGCAGACGAACATGCGCACCTTCTTGCCCTCAAGGGGCCTGAACTCCTCCTTGGACCTTGAAAGGGTGTTGTATACCAGGAGCATCATGATCAGCTGGTGAGGTTAACCGACTGGTTGACTATCACTCCACGCGTAGAGATAGGCTTCTTGCTCATGTAGAATCCGGTGACTGCCATGTAATTGAGGTTGGCGCCTCCGCTCACGATGGACGTGCCAGCGAATACTCTTATCTGTGCGTGCTGGCATATGAGCGGGAGGAGATTTATGCTGGCATTGACGAAGGTACTTGTGGAGTTGCCTCCCTGCTGCGTTGCCGTGAACGTATTGAAGTAGGTGGTTATTGTGGGAACGCCGTTGTGCAGCACCTGCACATAAAGCTGGCTGCTCTGCGGGGAGATTATCTTGAAGTTGAGGTACGGCTCCGTCACAAGGAATGCTTCAGACGTGAGGTTGCCTCCGACGACCTGAAGGCCTCCCTTGAAATTTGTCGCAAAGAAGTTCGTTCCTGCTCCAGTCCACGGAACCGAGTAATAGGAGTGCTGGGAGTTTGCATAGGTCAGGTTCGTTGGCACTGTGCCAAAGCCGAGGCCTTGCGAGGTCCATCCGGCATATGTGCCTGTGGAGAAGTTGCCGTTGAAGATGCTTGCATTGTTGGTTGGAGATATGCATGACGAGTAATTGTTTATCGGGAGGATGGTTGTCTGGCTGCTGTTGGAAGTTGCATTTGAAAGAGTGGTTGTCGGCTGAGCCAGCGTAGATGGCGCTGTTGTGGTGGCCTTGCTGCTGGGCGGTGGAAGTACGACGAAGGCAAGCACAAGCACTAGAGCAAGCAGCGCAACATAAATCAATATCGCTTTTGAGTCCATATAAGCACGATTAGCATTGTTCAGATAAAGTATATATTATTGACACAGGATGCTCAAGGTCGCAGATGCCCGGCTCACGTCCAAATAAGGAGCATCGGTTTTATAAATTTATTACTGTTAATAGCTGTGGTGCTGTTCTGGGAAGCATACCTAGGAAATGGAAAAAGAAGGGAAGAATGCGCTGGAAATGGCTAAAGAAGAGAAGGCGAAGGATAAAGCGCGCGCAGAAGAGAAGAGTAGGAGAACTCTGATCCGGGGCAGCTCCGCGGAGATTCTGTGGATTACAAGATAAAAGACATTACGCTGGCCCCTAAAGGGAACCTTCAGCTTGAATGGGCAGCAATGCACATGCCTGCGCTTGAGGAGGTAAGGAAGGATTTCCTTAAGACTAAGCCATTCAAGGGAAAGCGGATATCTGCTCTTCTTCATGTGACCAAGGAGACTGGAATGCTTATGCGCTGCCTCAAAGCAGGCGGCGCTGAGCTCGCCTTGGGCGCAGGGAATCCTCTCTCAACGCAGGACGACATAGCCGCAGCTCTTGTGAAGGATGGCGTGCGCGTATATGCGTGGAAAGGCGAGAGCGTGGCGCAGTATAATGAAAGCATAAGTAAGGTGCTCGACTTTGACCCGGATATAATAATCGATGACGGAGCGGACCTTCACACCCTTGCACATTCAAAGAAAGCGGATGTGAGCGCGGTAGGGGGAACTGAGGAGACCACATCAGGCATACACAGAGTAAAGGCAATGGAAAAGGACGGCGTGCTCAAGTACCCGATAATAGCGGTAAACAATGCAAACACAAAGTATCTTTTCGACAACAGGTATGGGACGGGGCAGAGCACTGTCGACGGAATAATACGTGCGACTAACATATTCATACCAGGAAAGATTGCAGTGGTAGGAGGGTACGGATGGGTTGGCCGTGGCGTTGCGATGAGGCTGCGCGGCGTCGGCGCGCGGGTAATAATCACTGAGGTGGATCCGTTCAAGGCGCTCGAGGCGAATATGGACGGATTTGACGTGATGACAATGGACCAGGCTGCGGAGGTCGGAGACATATTCGTTACTGCGACTGGAGACATAGACATAATCGTAGGAAAGCACATGAAAAAGATGAAGGACGGGGCGATACTGTGCAACACAGGGCATTTTGACGTCGAAGTTGACGTCAAGGCACTAAGGGAGATGGCGAAGAAGAGAAGGGAGATAAGGAGCAGCCTGGAAGAGTATACCCTGCCAAATGGCAGAAGGCTATACCTGCTTGCAGAGGGCCGGCTGGTAAACCTTGGAGCTGCAGAAGGGCATCCTAGCGAAGTCATGGACCTGAGCTTTTGCAACCAAGCACTCTCCGCAAAATACGTGCTTGAGAACTCTGGATCGCTCGAGAACAAGGTGTACAAGATACCTGACGAGATAGACAGGATGATCGCATCAATAAAGCTAAAGGCGCTGGGCATAAAGATAGACAAGCTAAGCGATAAGCAGCAAAGATACCTCTCCCAGTGGGAGTATGGCACCTGATTTTGGCCGCTGCAAAGAGATTTAAATGAGGAAATCCCTAGTTTTTCTGATGGCATGGCAGTTAGATTTAGCGAACTTGACAAAGTGCTGGCTGCGGCGGTTGTAAAAGGAGATGTTGAGGCTGCAAGAAGGGCAATTGTAGATGGGGCAGATGTCACGGCTACAAATGATGCCGGCCATACGCTGCTTATACTTTCAATGTACCACAAGCATCTTGATATGTCAAGATTCCTCTTGGAGCAAGGAGTCTCTATAAGAGCAAGGGACAATACGGGATGGGATGCCATCATGCACGCAGTCACCTTGAATGATACCGATCATGTCAGGCTGCTTGCCGAGAATAAGGCGCCGCTCAATGAGAGATATCCTGATGGGCTGACAATCCTGATGCGCGCGGCGATGATTAATCCTGAGATAACGGAGATTCTGCTCAGGGCTGGCGCAGAGAAGGATGCGCGAGACGATAACAGGCTAAGCGCGCTGGATTATGCGCTTCTATCACATATGCACGACTGCGCAGATGTGCTCCTAAGATATAAGGCTTATGAGAGCGACCTTGACAAGGATCTTGAGATTAGGGACAAGATAGAGGACATATTTCGCAAGGATGACTAGATTAGGCAAGCGTCCTTGTCTGGTATCTTCCGCGCTCTTCTATCGCTTCAAGCCGGCTTAGCGTCTCTTTGCTTGATTTTGCATTCCTAGAGTAAGATGACGCAAACGCAGAGTAGAGCGCTTTGGTCATCTGTCTTTTCATGAGGAGGAGGTCAAGTGCGCGCTCCTCGCTTGCGCTGGATGGCTCGGAGAGACCAAAATCTATCACGTAGACTTTTTTGCCGTCCGTGATTATGTTCGCCGGCGTGAAATCTCCGTGGACTATCCCTGAGTTGTGCAGTATTGCGAGCTGTTTTCCAACCAGCCTTGCGGCATCTTTGGTTATCCTTGTGTCCTTGAGGAGCTTTCCGTGGAGATGCTCCATGTATATTGCACTGCTCCCTACTGCAACTACCTGGGGCACGCTCACCCCGTTTTCATGCGCCTTCACCGTCATCTTTGCTTCTTTCTTTGTGCGCGCAATCCTTATCGATTCGTCAAGTTCGCGTACGCGGTATCTTTTCGGCTCGCGGTGCTTTATCAGGACATCCTTCCCATAAAGCCTTGCCAAGTAGATTGTTGCCTCCGCTCCCTCGGAAAATTTTTTCAGCATATCATACCACCATGGCCTGGTCGATCCTGTATCTTTGCTCTATGTCGCAATCGATTATCTTTGAATTGATCCCTGCCAAAAGCATCCTCTCGCCTACGAAGGCGATCATCGCACCGTTGTCAGCATTGAATTCGTTGGCCGCATAGCCTATCTTTGCCCCGTGATCCTGGGCTATCATGCTTAACATGGCCTTGAGGCGCGTGTTCTGTGCCACGCCGCCGCATACGCAGATCTCATTGCTGTTTGAGACTAGCAGCGCCCGCTCAAGCGCCTCGCACAGCATCGAGAAAGAGGTCTCCTGTATCGAATAGCAAATGTCTCTTATCCTGTGGCCCTTTATCTGTTTTATCGAGTGGGTAAGTAGCCCTGTGAAGGAGAAGTCCATGCCCTTTACGGTGTAAGGCATTGGGATGTATTTGCCGCCAACGGCGGCCTTCTCGACGGTTGAGCCCCAAGCAGGATCAAGGCCGGCATCTCTTGCGAAGTTGTCAAGCATGTTTCCGATGCCTATGTCGAAGGTCTCACCGAGGACATTATAGTGCCTCTTCTTTCCCTTTGATAATTTGAGTATCTGTGAATTGCCTCCGCTTACGTAGAGTACGATTGGATCCTTAAGTCCGCTCTGCAGCCGCCCTATCTCTATGTGGCCTATGCCGTGATTAACGGGCGCTATTGGAATGCCAAGCCTCTGCGCCAGCGTCTTTGCGACGGTCTGGCCGACCTGGAGGCAGCTGCCTATGCCTGGGCCGCGCGTGTAGGCTATCCCTCCTATCTCAGAGGCTTTTACGCCTGCCCTTGCAAGCGCCCTCTCAAGGACAGATGAGGAGTTTTCGACATGGAACTCGGCGACCTTCTTTGGTATCATTCCAGTAGTGCCGATCTTATACATTGACTTCTCATTTGCAAGTATCTTCCCGTCGTCGACTATGCCTATGCCGAAAGTGTGCGCACTGCTCTCTACTCCAAGAGTTAGCATTTTACCGTTAGTAAGTGAGCAGAATAAGTATTTATTCGGATTGCATGCTCATGAGATTAGCATGAACGAGTCGAGACTGCCCCTTAGCTTCTCCTTCTTTTTGTTGTGGTCTTCAAGGAATTTGTTTATCTTGCTTGCCAGATCCTTCTTGTGCTCGCCTGCTAGCAAAGTGCCTTTCCTCTCGCCTTCAAATATCGCCTCCAGCTTTTTGTCGTCAGGCTCGAAGAGATACTTGTTGTACTGGCATACAGAGCACTTGTCCGGATCCCCTCCGAACTTTTTCTGCAGCTCTATTGTTGACTGCTGGCCAGTTATTGCCTTGTTGACCTTCTTTGTGACTACATCTGGCGCATCGCTTAGGTATATCGTGTTGTCCGGATCGCTTGATGACATCTTTGGCCCGCCTTTTAGAGAAGGGAGGAACTTTGAATGAATTATAGCAGGCTTGTAGTATCCCAGCTTGTCTATGGCATTCCTTGCGACCCTGAAGTGCACGTCCTGGTCGATGCCAAGGGGTATGAGGCAGGGAACGTTCTTTCCCATCTCCACGGATTTTAGGAATGCTGGAACGGCCTGCGTGCTGGTGTAGAAAAGCGTTCCTATGTTTGTGTCGTTGCCGAACCCGAACGCATCCTTTACTATCGAGAACGTGAGATACTTGGATACGCGAACGGCCTGCTTGTATATCTTTGATGCGTACTCTGTATTGAGGAACATCTTTGTCTTATCTGGGTCAAAGCCGAGAGCCGCTATGTCAAGTGCGTCCTGGTACGCAAGTTCGTGCGTCTTCTCCAGCGTGAGCTTCATGTCCCTTTTTGCAAGGAACTTCTCCTCGTCAGGTATCTGTATTAGCACCTCTGCATCGAACTTTTCCTGCAGCCACTGGGCCATTATGAATGGAAGGAGGTGAGCTATTGTCATGCTTCCGGATGGCGCTATTCCAGTGTATACGTAGAACTTCTCGCCCTTCTCGTACTTGTCAAGGAGCCAGTTGAGGTCCCTGTTTGCAAAGAAGATTCCGCGCCTGAGCATGTAATGCAGAGAGCCAGCGTCCTTCTTTATCCGGTCCTTGAGCGCATCATCTATTAACTGCACGCCGAATCTTGTGACAAGGTCATCGTAATTCACGTTGCCTTCAACAGAATAAGCATCAACCTTGAAATCCTCTGCCATATTTTGCCACCAAGCGATGTGTATAGCTGGTGTATCAATTTATTTATGCATTGCGAAGCGATTAAAAAGAAGCGCTTTTATTATATATCTGCATTTGCGACCGTAGTCTAGCCTGGTAGGACTTTGGCCTTCCAAGTCAAGAACCCGGGTTCAAATCCCGGCGGTCGCATCTGGTTCTTGCTCATTCCTGCTTTAGTAGAAAGTTCAGAATTCCTTTTGCTTATGCTCTTCCACAGTTATTACGTAAGCCATATTTATCAGGATGTGCTGCTTGAGGTTCGTCTCGGCGCCGTTGACAAAAGTGGTAATGTTATATTCGAGTTTTATGAAATTGTTGTCTGACCCCACAAGTATGCCAGGATAAGTTCCCTCTTCGAGTATCTGGTCTCTTATTCCGGGCCCACCCCTTGTCTTGACGAGCACCTTCTTGCCCATGAGCTCGTTGAGAAGCACATTTAGCGGTGAGGTTGCATCCTCTGTCACTTGCTGCGGGCCGGATCCTTCCATAGTATCCTATTGGTAGAACTGTTATAAAATAGCGACAGTTAATCTCGCCCGGATCTACATTTACTTCAGGTAGGAAGGCTGAGTTTGCAACAAACCAAGTTTCTAATAAGTGGTGTTGCCTTGGATGCTTACCAGCCCAACTTCTACATATGGTTGGGTTGTCTTTGAATGCAGCATTATTGCTACTTGGCTGAAGAGGCTGAAGAGGGGCTTTTACCACACAGCCCTTCCTCTTGCAAAAAACCTTATAAATGTTCATTTTCTAAGGAATATTGGAATTCCCTTTGCTAGTGCTTATTTTGGGTGTTTTATGACCACGAAGAGCGATCATGAACTCGTACCGGTGCACGAATTGATGAGCGAGAAAGAGGTCAAAACGCTTCTTGATTCGATGGGCATGACACTCGAAGGCCTTCCAAAGATATTTGATACTGATCCGCAGGCAGTGAAGCTTGGTGCGAAGACAGGACAGGTAATAAAGATCTACAGGCGCGAAGGAAAGCGCGAAATCCCATACTACAGAGTTGTAGTTGAAGGATAAATTGTGGTTTAATGAGCAACATATTACTTGAATCTTACTTAGAATCGAATTCCCTAGTCACGCACCAGATAGAGAGCTTCAACAGGTTGCTAGATTCCGGTATACAGTCAGTAATAAACAGGCAGAATCTCATAGAGCCTAGCGTAGAAGGGTTCGCACTCAAGCTCGGGAAGATTAGGCTTGAGAAGGCATCGGTAATAGAGGCAGATGGATCTAGAAGGCCGATAATGCCTAACGAGACAAGGCTTAGGAACCTCTCATATTCTGCGCCGATATTCATAGAGGTAGTGCCGATAATAAGAGGCATAGAGAAGTCCGCTTCCTTCGGTGAGGTCTTTGTCGGCGAGCTACCAATCATGGTTAGGAGCAACCTATGCTACATGAAGACGCTCACAAAGCCGCAGATGATAGAGAACGGCGAGGATGCCGAGGACCCTGGGGGCTACTTCATAGTCAAGGGAGTGGAGAGGGTGCTTATAGGCCTTGAGGACGTTGCAGCAAACAGGATAATCACTACGAGGAAGAAGACAGGGGACAAGATAGCAAGCGTGGTATTCTCAACTGCGCCGGGATTCAGGGCAAGGTGCGTTGTCACAAGGGCACAGAACGGCATATTCACTGTAGATTTCCCGACGGTTCCAAAGAGCCTAAACTTCATGCTTATACTAAGGGCGCTGGGCCTCAAGCAGGCGGACATGATGAACTATGCTGGCGACCTTTTGTCATTCAAGAACGACATCATGCTAAACACCGAGGTCGCCGAGAGCAAGGACTTCTCGGTCAACGAGGCGCTCATAGAGCTCGGAAAGCTCTCAGCTCCGGGCCAGGCGAAGGAATATCAGCAGAAGAGGGCCGAGACGCAGATAGACAATTATCTACTTCCACACATAGGGGAGGGAGCGGAGGACCGCTTTGAGAAGGGCAAGTACCTGATACAGATGGCAAGGAAGGCTACGATAATAGGGAACAATCTGGCCAAGGAGGACGACAAGGACCACTATGGCAACAAGAGAGTAAAGTACTCTGGCGAGCTCATGGAGGAGCTCTTCGCATACGCATTTAGGTTCTTCACAAAGGAGGTAAAGTACCAGATAGAAAGGACGAGCGCAAGAGGAAGAAAGCTCAGCATACAGTCGATAATCAACCCTGACACAATAACTGAAAGGATCGCATATGCCATGGGAACAGGAACATGGGTTGCGGGGCAGACGGGAGTATCGCAGGTGCTGGATAGGACGAACCTGATAAGCACATATACGCATCTTAGGAGGGTGAAGTCGCCGCTGGCAAAGAAGCACCCTCACTTCAAGGCAAGGGACGTCCATGGAACCCAGTGGGGAAAGATATGCCCTTCGGAGACTCCTGAAGGACAGGAGGTAGGACTTACCAAGTATCTTGCAGCAATGGCAAAGATAACGGTAGGCGCAGATGAAGCCTCGACAGAGCAGAGGATAAAGGAGCTCGGGAAGATAGAGAAATTGTGATGTTAATGGCAAAGGATATTCCAAAAGCTTACGTATACATAAATGGGAGAGTAGTCGGTACAGTAGCAGAGCCGCTCTCTCTTGTCAACGAGATACGCAGTGGAAGAAGGAAGGGAATGCTTTCTGGAGAAGTGAATGTCTCATACAATGAGAAGCTGAATTCTGTAAACATAAACACGGACAGGGGAAGAATAAGAAAGCCCTATATCATACTTGAGAACGGAAAGCCAAAGCTGACCCCAGAAATAATAGAGAAGCTCAAGAGCAGGGAGATAAACTTCAACTACCTCCTAAGGAACGGGATAGTAGAGTACCTTGATGCTGAGGAGGAGGAGAACATGCTTATAGCCCTTAGCGAGAAGGAGATAACTCCAAAGCACACGCACCTTGAGGTAGACATATCGTCGATATTCGGATTCACGATAAACACCTCACCATATCCTGAGCATAACTCGCTTGCAAGGCACGCGATGCTTGCAAACTTCACAAAGCAGGCGCAGGGACTTTACGCTTCAAACTTCAACCAGAGATTCGATTCCAGGGCATACATTCTCTTCTATCCTCAAAAGCCGGTGGTCACAACTGCTGCATACGACACGGTGAAGATGACAAACCACCCTAGCGGACAGAACTTCGTCGTTGCGCTTTCAACATATTATGGATACAATATGGCAGATGCCATAGTGCTCAATCGCGCTGCGGTAGACAGGGGACTTGGAAGGAGCATGTTCTACAAGACCTATGTCGACGAGGAGAGGAGATATCCTGGAGGCCAGAGGGACAAGTTCAAGGTGCCTCCACCTACTGCGGATGGATACATGGGAGAGCACGTTTATTCAAAGCTCAGCGAGGACGGGATAATAGAGCCGGAGCTGGAAGTGCAGGAGGGTGATGCCCTTATAGGAAAGGTCGCCCCGCCAAGATTCCTTGAGGAGAACCTGGGCGCAGGAGGGCTCGAGGAGAAGATGAGGGATGATACTGCAGTGCTTAAGACAGGGGAGAAGGGAGTTGTAGACAGCGTCATATTTACTGAGTCGACAGGTGCGACAAAGATAGTCAAGGTGAGGATCAGGAGCCTGAGGATCCCTGAGAATGGAGACAAGTTCGCAAGCAGGCACGGACAGAAGGGAGTGGTTGCATTGATAGTACCTCCTGAAGACATGCCGTTCACCGCAGAAGGAGTAGTGCCTGACCTGCTGCTCAATCCGCACTCGATACCTACAAGGCTTACTTTCGGACACCTGCTTGAGACCCTGGGAGGGAAAGCTGGAGCAGTCAATGGAGAGATAGTCGACGGAACGGCATTTGCAGAGAAGGGCTCGGACAGGATAGAGAGCTACGGAAAGGTGCTCGAGCAGCATGGATTTGACAGGTACGGCAACGAGGTGCTCTATGACGGAATGACAGGCATGCCTTTCAGGTCGCAGATATTCAACGGAGTGGTATACTACAACAGGCTCTACCACATGGTCAGCAACAAGATACAGGTCAGGAGCAGAGGAAAGGTGCAGATACTCACCCACCAGCCTACGGAAGGAAAGGCAAGGCAGGGAGCGCTAAGGTTCGGAGAGATGGAACGTGACGCCCTCATAGGATACGGAGCGAGCCTTCTTTTGAAGGAGCGTCTGCTCGACCAGAGCGACAAGGCAGTCGTACTGGTATGCAAGGACTGCGGAATGCTCGGATATTACGATCATATAAAGAAGACGATGATATGCCCTCTGACAAAGGGAAGCAACTTCGTCGAAGTTGAAATAAGCTATGCCTTCAAGGTGCTGCTTGACGAGATCAAGTCGCTGCACATAATGACGAGCATAAAGCTTAACGAGTGATGATCATGCAGACAGAGGTAATAGAGAACATAAAATTCGGGATAGTAAGCCCTGATGACGCTAAGAAGATAAGCGTGGTCAAGCTCACGGTGCCGGACACCTATAACGAGGACGGCTACCCTATAGAGGGAGGGCTGCTCGACCAGAGGATGGGCGTCATAGACCCAGGGCTGCTCTGCAAGACATGCGGAGCGAGAGCCAAGTCCTGCCCAGGGCACTTTGGAAGAATTGAATTGGTAAGGCCGGTGCTGCACTCCGAGTTCTCAAAGATAGTGTATATGATACTTCAATCGACGTGTAAGAGCTGCCATAAGCTGCTCCTTAGCGACGAGCACATAGACGAGTACAAGAATGCGCTTGCAAAGCTTGACAAGGTTGAGGAGGTTGCTACAGAGGCCATTGAAGAGAAGGTGGAGGCCGGATCCCTGCCTATGCTCAAGAGGCTCAAGAACATGAAGAAGTGCGAGAGGTGCGGCACGCCGAAAGGCAAACTCAAGTTCTCGGCTCCGACATACTTCTACGTTGACGACTACAAACTCAAGCCTGATGAGATAAGGGACCTCCTTGCAGCGATAAGCGTCGAGGACCTTGGCGTGCTTGGCGTAGACTCGATTGCAAGCAGGCCGGAGTGGCTCGTTCTGAGCGTGCTTCTTGTGCCTCCAGTAAATGTAAGGCCTTCAATCACCTTGGAGAGCGGGGAGAGGAGCGAGGACGACCTAACCCACAAGCTTGTGGATATAATGCGTATAAACTTGAGGCTCGAGCAGAACCTGAATGCAGGCGCGCCTCAGATAATCATAGACGACCTATGGGAGCTTTTGCAGTATCACGTGACCACATACTTCAACAATGAGACGGCAAGCATACCTCCGGCAAGGCACAGGAGCGGAAGGGCGCTTAAGACGCTCGCTCAGAGGCTCAAGGGCAAGGAGGGGAGATTCAGGTACAACCTGAGCGGAAAGAGGGTCAACTACTCCGCAAGAACAGTAATCAGCGTAGACCCTAACATAAATCTGGACGAGGTAGGAGTGCCGCTGGAGATAGCCTCCAAGCTCACGGTGCCTTTCTATGTGACCATGTGGAACCTGGAGAAGGCCAAGGAGCTGCTGCTTAGGACAGAATACCCGATGATAATAAATGTCATATCCAAGGACGGAAAGAGGAAGAGGGTCATAGACCTCAACAGGGAGGAGCTGATAAAGGACCTTCAGCCTGGAGACGTGATGGAGAGGCAGCTGATGGACGGCGACGTAACGCTCTTCAACAGGCAGCCTTCGCTTCACAGGGTATCGATAATGTCGCACAAGGCAAAGGTTCTGAGCGGAAGGACATTCAGGATGAACTACTGCGTGACGCCGCCTTACAATGCAGACTTCGACGGAGACGAGATGAACCTCCACGTGCCGCAGAACCTTGAGGCGCAGGCAGAGGCATCATATCTTATGAGCCCGCAGTACCAGATCTTCTCGCCAAGGGACGGAGATGCGATAATAACCAACAACGAGGACGGAATAACCGGAATGTACCTGATGACAAAGGAGGACAATTATCTTACAAAGGAGCAGGCAGTGTACATGCTCTCGATAGCAAAGGTGTACGAGCTGCCTGCGCCTACAAAGGATGGACTATACCGCGGTAGGGACATCTTCAGCGTTCTTTTGCCTAAGGGGCTCAACTTCACCGGGAAGTCGACCAAGTCGCCTTTCGTGATAAAGGACGGCAAGCTCGTGAATGGAGTGGTGACAAAGGAGACCTTCGGAAGGGGGGACAACAAGCTTCTGGTCAAGATAGGCAAGGACTATGGATACGAGGTGCTAAAGGAGTTCATATTCAAGTCGGCAAAAGTGGCTGACGCATACGTCACATTGATGGGAGTGACTGTGGGAGTAAAGGAATACACTACGAGCAGCAAGCTCGAAGTGGAGAGGGTGAGGCTGCTGCAGGAGACCTTCGGAAAGATAGAGGCGCTGATCTCGCAGTACAAGACGAGGAAGCTTGAGCCGCTCATAGGATACACGCTAAGGCAGTCGCTTGAGAGGATGATAATAGCCGAGCTCAACCTGGTAAGGGACAAGGCAGGAGAGACGCTGCTTAGGTACGAGACCTCTGAAGACAATGCCGCAGTTGAGATGACCAGGTCAGGATCTAGGGGAAGCGTGCTTAACATAGAGCAGATGACGATGTTCCTCGGACAGCAGGCAACCCTGAGCGGAGGAAGGATCAAGAGAGGATACTACACGAACAGAGTGCTTCCGCACATAGAGCCTGGAGACGTAAGGCCAGGGGCGAGGGGCTTTGTGGCCACATCATATTATTCAGGTCTTGCACCAACCGACCTCTTCATGCACGCGGTAGGTTCAAGGAGCTCTGAGGTCTATAAGGCGCTGCTTACGGCAAGGTCCGGTTACCTTTACAGAAGGCTTTCAAATGCCCTGCAGGACTACTGCGTAGACTCTGACTACAGCGTTAGGGATGCGAACAACAACCTGATCCAGACGGTCTACGGAGGAGACATGGTAAACCCGATCTTTGTGCAGTTCCAGAAGCTCGAGGCAGATGAGAAAGAGTGATATTTATGGCAAAAGACAAGGAAGTTTCAAAGTATCTGGTCGAATATGGCGAGCCGGTGGGCATAATAGCCGCCCAGTCGGTAGGAGAGCCTGGAACGCAGATGATCCTTAGGTCATTCCACCTTGCAGGTATAGAGTCAACGATATCGACTTCCGGACTGCCAAGGATCATCGAGCTGGTTGACGCTAAGAAGAAGCCATCCACACCGATAACATACATCTATCTCGATGAGAAGATAGGGAAGAACTTTGACAGGGCAACGGAGGTGCTAAAGAGCATAAACGAGGTAAGGATGGGAAGCATAGCAAAGAGGGTTCTTGAGAACTTCACAAAGGGAAAGATAAAGGTCGTGCTCGACAAGCAGGAACTTGAATCGGAAGGCGTAACGATAAGGCATGTGGCAAGCAAGATAGACAAGGCCCTGAACCTGGACTCTGTGGTCGAAGACAACGGCATAGTAATAAGCATGCACACAAGGAACCTAAAGGAGATACGCGCGGCAACGATAAACCTGATGAAGATGCTTGTGAGCGGAGTTGACGGCGCAGGAAAGGGGACGATAAGGAGGGATGACAAGACTGGAGAGTTCTACCTGGTATCGGCAGGAAGCAACATAGAAGGGATAATGCAGGTGGAAGGCGTGGACAAGACAAGGACTACGACCAATGATGTTTTCGCAATCTACAGGCTCTTTGGAATAGAGGCCGCAAGGAATTCGCTTGCACTTGAGCTCAAGAAGACTCTCAAGGAGCAGAAGATCTCGGTGGATGAAAGGCACCTTAACCTAATCGCAGATGCCATGACCGCAAGCGGGACCATAAAGGGAGTCGGAAGGCACGGACTGAGCGGGGAGAAGAAGTCTGTCTTTGCAAGGGCTGCGTACGAAGAGACGCTCAAGCACCTGATCCATGCTGCTGCATTCGGCGAGGTGGATTCAATGCGCGGAGTCACCGAGAACATACTCGTTGGAAAGCAGATACCAATAGGCACTGGCGCAGTCAGGCTCGCGATAAAGAAAGAGGATATGGCAAAGATCAAGCCGCAGTCTTCAAAGAAGGACTAATGCTTAACTTGCGCTTGTCTTGGACCTGCCTTATCGCATCTAGGATTTTTGTTTTTGCATGCCAAAGTTTACCTTCTTTATGGCATCCTCAAGTATGTCCATACCCTCCTCGAGGTTCTTCTGATTGATGGTTATAGGGGGAATTATCCTTAGCGAGGAGAACCCGGTTGGGAGCATGAGCAGGCCGTTGTTGAACGCCTCAACCGTTACATCATCACGCCCCTTAGGCGCCGGATCCTTTGACTTCTTGTCCTTTACGAACTCTATTGCAATCATCATGCCCAGGCCGCGCACGTCGCCGACTATCTCGTACTTCTCCTTCATCTCTTCGAGCCTGGCCAGCATATACCTGCCCTTCCTTCTTGCCTGGCCCTCTATTGAGGCCTTGTTCTTCATCACGTACTTGAGCTGCGCATCCGCGGCAGCCACCGCCGCAAGATTTCCGCCGAAAGTATTTGAGTGGGCGCCTTCCGGCACGTCGCCCAGTGACTTCTTTACAACCGTGATCCCAATGGGCAGGCCTGCGCCAACGGCCTTGGCCATCGTATAGATATCGGCCTTCACGCCGAAGTTGTCAAGGGCGAGGAACTTTCCAGCCCTGAAATATCCTGCCTGCACCTCGTCTGAGACGAAGAGCATTCCATTGTCCTGTGCTATCTCCTTTATTCCAAGTATAAATTCTTTTGGAGGGACTATATATCCGCCCTCCCCCTGCACAGGCTCTACGAACATTGCAGCGACCTCCTTGCCAGATACTTCCCTGCCAAGCGCGTACTTCTTTATGTAGTCCACGCACGCCATGCCGCATGATGGATACTCCTTGCCGAATGGGCAACGGTAGCAGTAGGCGTATGGGGCATGCACCGCCGCTGAGAACGGGCCGAAGTGCTCCCTGTGAGCGACCTTTGAAGCGGTAAGTGAGAGCGAGCCCATGGTCCTTCCGTGGAATGCGCCGTAGAAGGCCATGACGTACTGCCTCTTTGTGAATATCTTTGCATACTTTATGGCTGCCTCGTTTGCCTCGGTACCTGAGTTTGAGAAGAAGATCCTGCCAAATCCGTCGGGGAACATCTTGAGAACGTTCTCAGCGAATGTTACTGGCTCTTCTGCATAGTAATCGGTGAATGCGGCGTGAGACAATTTGTCTATCTGCCTCTTTGCCGCCTCGCGCGCCTGCTTTGAGGCATTGACCCCGAAGTTGTAGACGCTTATGAAGGATGAGAAGTCGATGAACTTGTTTCCTGAGACGTCATAGACGAAGTCGCCGTCCCCGTGGGATGCAACGAATGGGACGTCCCCGCGCGTCGTTGTCATTATTACCTTGCTGTCCCTTGCAATGATTCTCTTTATCTTATCGGTGTATATGAATTTCATCCAGCTCCCGCTAAGAATTGGACGTGAAATTAATTAACACTTTCCTTAGGAAGACTAACCAGGATATCAGGACTTGAGCTTGGCCTTGTCTATCTCAAGGACCCTTGCGAGCTGGTCCTTGTCCCCCAATGACACCTTCTCTGAGAGGAACTCGAGGTGCTGTACGTTGCACTTCCTCTCCTTTGGCCTTACGGAGCTTATTATCCTTACAAAGCTGCCGTCGACCACCTTGGTTATTACTGCCCTGCTACCTGCGTCCCTTCCAAGCTTCTTTATGCAGACTCTTCCTTCTTCTATTAGTGCCATTCTATCTACCATTCTTTTTTGTCTTTATTTTAACAAGCGCGATTATGAGGTCAGCTGCCTGTGATATGCTTACCTTGTCAGTGTTTATATCTATATCGAATACCCTCCTGTTGTCGAGGTCTATTCCGTATATCTTCTTGTACCTACTCCTGTTGGTGTCGTCCTTCTCTATGACGTACTGCCTTGCATGCCTAAGCGGCTTGCCAAGCTCCTTTATCTTCCTCTTGATACGCGTGTCGAGGCTTGCATGCAGCCAGACCTTGACCACTGCGTCCTTTATGAGCCAGGGCCCAAGCCATGTGGTGACTACGCTGTCCTCCATCCTTGCCTCCCTTATTATCTCCTGGTCGAACGACCTCTCGAACTGGGGTGTTGCATTCTTGGAGAACTTGAGAAGCTCCCTCCCAGCTGGTATGAACTTCTTGTGCGTCATTGAGACGTGCTTTATCTTAAGCTTCTTTGCAACCATGTCCCCTATGGTGGTCTTTCCTGAACCGGTAAGGCCGGATATAGCTATTATCATTCCGACAACTTCAGTGGGATATCATCTGCAAGACGAACTGCCTGTCCACTATGCTTATGTCGTTGAGCTTCATCTCTCCGTGTTCTATCCTGCTTGCAAGCTTTATGACCTTGCCCGTGCATGACGAGCATAGGACTCCGCCGAACTTCCTGGAGTTGGTTGACGTGCTCTTCCCCCTAGGCTTTAGGGAGATGCCGTTGAGCTCGCTCTTGCATATGGCGCAGTGCGGCATCGACGTAGCTCTGCGCTTGTAGTGAATCACGTGCCTGTTCTTTGGCGTGACCCGATCCAGCCTCCTGAAGCTTCTTGATCTATGCATTGGTTTTGGCAAATTAACACCTATTGAGCAGTATTTGCAACCGCCTGTTTCTTGGCCGTGACGCGCTCATACGCAGCAAGCAGTATGCTGCTGAGCATTCCAAGAACGAAGGATGCTGCTATGAAGAATGTTTTGTATGGAAGAGTATATGAAAGTACCGTAACCGTGAGCGTGGCCGGGAAGAGCATCGGAAGCAGCACGTAGAAGAGCAGGAAGAATATGGGCAGTATTATCAGCGTTGGCTTTATCTGGTGCTTCATGCTCTCTGATGCAAGCTCGGTTATCTCCTTCTGCTTGAGCTCTACTATCTCCTTGCTTACGTCCTTTTCGAAGGCCCGCAGCTCCTTCATCTTTGCGTCCATCTCCTTCTTTATCTCCTTTATCCGCTTGTAGTTTGCTATCCTCCTCTGCGCAAAGACCGAGAACGAGACGTAGAGTATCGCTATTGCTATCAGCGCTATTATTGGGTTCAAATTCATCCTCCGACTATCTCTTTTGTTATCCTGTGGACCTCTTCGACCGCCTTCGAGAGCGCGCCGTCCTGGTTGTAGATTATGTATATTGGTATGTTTAGGTATACTGCGAATGTTGATATTATTGAGATATTGACGCTCCTCCACTCGTCTATCTCCGTGATCGTATCATAGGCCCTCTTCCTTGAATGATCGCTTAGGCTTCTTTGGAGTATCTCCTCGGAGGTTGCATCTATGTAGATTATTGCGCTTATCCTTATCTTCTGCAGCTCGTCTATCGAGAATCCGGGCCTGTATCTCCTTCCCTGCTTTACCGATGCGTGCGTGTCTATTATTGCGTCCTCCTTGGAGTCGATTATCTTCTGCATTATGCCGTTCCTTATAGCTATCGTTGTCTTGTCGTCTATTACCCTGAGCTGGTCCCTGTCAGTCATGTTGAACTTCTCCCGGGCGATCTCCAGCATCTCAGTTCCAAGATTTATGACCTTGAGCTTATCTCCGCCAAGCTTTGGGAGCTCGGCAAGTATTGTGCTCTTTCCTGCGCCGGCGGTTCCTGTTACGAGTATTAGCTTTGTCATATTAACTCCAGTGAAGAATACTATAATATATGCTAAGGTATAAAAGTGTGGCTCTTTATCGGAATTATGACGTATAATGGCCGCATTTTACGGCCATTTTAGCCACAATTACCTTTTTGGAATCTTTTTAGTCCTCCATCCCGCCCATGCCGCCAGGCATGCCTCCTCCAGGAGGTCCCTGCGGCCTGCTTCCCTTGGAACTTATCATGTCATCTATCCTTAGGATCGAGACTGTAGCCTCGGTGGCGCTGGTTATTGCCTGGGACTTCACCTTTAGAGGCTCTATTACTCCAAGCTTGTCCATGTCCGCAACTGTATTTGAGTATACGTCTACTCCGAAGTTCTTTCCTGAAGACGCCTTGTGCTTGCTGCGAAGCTGCACAAGCGTGTCTATAGGGTCCATTCCTGCGCTGTCTGCAAGGGCCTTTGGTATGACTTCGAGTGCGTCGGCAAATGCCTGTATTGCAAGCTGCTCCCTTCCGCCTATGTCCGTAGCCATGTCCCTGAGCTTCATTGCAACTTCGACTTCGGTGCTTCCGCCTCCTGTGACATACTTGCCCTCCTCCACGGCGCTTGTGAGCGCGCCTAGCACGTCGGTTATGGCCCTCTCCACCTCATCTGTGGACTGTTTTGTGCCTCCCCTTATGAATATCGTTACGCTCTTTGGATCCTTGCACTTCTCCACGAAGACCATCTGCTCTCCAGATATCTTCCTCTCCTCCACTAAGCCTGCGAATCCAAGGTCTGAGTCGGTGAGGTCGTCAAGGCTTGTCACCATCCTTGCTCCGGTGGCCTTTGCAAGCTTCTCCATGTCGCTCTTCTTGACTCTCCTAACTGCAGATACGCCTGCCTTTGCAAGATAGTGCTGGGCTACATCATCTATGCCCTTCTGCACGAATACGACGTTGGCCTTGCTCTTTGTGACCTTCTCGACCATCTGCTTGAGCATCTTCTCCTCCTGGTTGAGGAATGCCTGCATCTGCTCTGGCGAAGTTATCTCTATCTTTGCATCGGTCTCTGTCTTCTCTATCTCAAGAGCCACGTCTAGAAGAGCGATCTTCGCGTTCTTAACTGACTTTGGCATGCCTGGGTGGGCCATCTCCTTGTCAACAAGCACTCCGTTTATGAACTCAGTGTCGTCTATGCTGCCCCCTTCCTTCTTCTCCAGCTTTATGAAGTCCTTGTCTATCACGTATCCGTTGTCTTGCTTCTCTGCAACCTGCTCTATAGCCTGTATGGCGAGCTTTACAAGTGCGCTCTTGGTGTTTGCACTTCCAATGTTCTTTGATCCTATTGATATCTGGGCTATCTTCTCGAGCTTATCAGTGTCCTTTATGGTTATTGGATTTGATGCCGTCTTGAGGGCCTGGATTGCGCGCTCCCTAGCCATATCATATCCCTTTATTATCGCTGCTGGTGGGATTCCCTGGTCCAAGAGATTTCCGGCGTTCCTAAGAAGGTCTCCGGCCACTATTACTGCCGATGTTGTTCCGTCCCCAACCTCCTTGTCCTGGGTCTTTGCCACTTCAACGAGTATCTTTGCCACCGGGTGCTCAACGTTCATCTCTTCAAGTATGGTTGCACCGTCGTTTGTTATGACTATGTCTCCAAGCTCGCTTACAAGCATCTTGTCCATTCCCTTAGGGCCGAGTGTCGTCTTTACTATGCTAGCTACTGCGTATCCGACTGCAATGTTGGTCCTCTGGGCCTCCTTTCCAAGAAGCCTGCTTGCGCCTTCCGGCAATACCATGTACTGATTTCCACCTAGTTGATTTTCTGCCATATTCTCATCCTTTTTCGATTTTACAAATAGAAATATCGTGATTAATGCTTAGGATATTCAAAATCTGCACATATTATATGCCCGGTAATATTTTTATAGGTTTCTGAAGATGGTTTTACGAGGACAGCTGCGACTTGTGCGGCATGGGCGGGATCTACGATGCCGTCACATTTATTGAAGCTGCTGCTCCATCCTCTCCGGTCACAACTATTGTGTACCGTTGCCCGGGCTTGAATTGCACCCCAAGCCTGCCGTTGGCAAACTGCATGGTTCCGGAATATTTAAGTGCGGCAGTCTGGCCGGCAGTTAGGTTATATTCAGAGAACATGGACGCTGGCATGACTAGGCCATCATGCTCGCTGCCTGCCCGGATTATCCCTATTGGAACTGGCAGGGACATGGTGCCATTGCTTTTTATGAAGAAGCTTACAGAATGGAACTCCAATAATCGCGTCCTGGCATAATTTGCTGACGCAATGTCATCAATTATCCTACCAGAGTTCAAATACCCTGACAGATTGCCAGACATATCGCCATGACCCATGCTCCTGATGATGTTTCCTATGGCTGCACGGCCTTGGGAATCGTTGGTCAAATTCTCCATCAGGGCTTGCGCTGTGGCGTTGCTTAATTTCATGCTTATGATGTCGCGCACTTGGCCAGAAATTCCTTCTGGTGAGAGATTGCTGTGGGTGAAATTCATAACGTCACCGAGGACCTGATTCTGGTATGGTTGTTTGATGTCCCTTGGCATTTTTGCTGCTCCGACGACGAGTGGTATTCTGGAGGTATTTATATTTAGCTCGTAGGTGGTGTTTCCGTATACGGTGGCCCTAAAGAGCCTTGTGCTGTAATTCGAGTTGTCCTTTACAGTTATGGACACTACGGTCTCATTGCCAAAGACGCTTATCGACGCATTTGTTATGCTTATATTTGCCCTTGAAGCGCGCAGCGCTTTCTCATCGCCATCGCTTAGCCGGATAAGCCCTTCCCTTGAGGCCGTTGAACTTGGATTTGAATTGTTTTTAACCACAGTCGCAGCTGTTGCGGATGGAGACATTACAAATGTTGTCTGATTTGCGCTCACCACTGCGGAGACGGTTGGAAACAGGTCGAGCAGTATGTTGTATGCGCTGGTGTTCTTGGCAGAATAGAACACGCTTACTGAGATGTTGTTGTTTGTAAGGGCGACTGGATAGGTAGTTCCATTGACAGTTATTGTCGCATTTGATATTCTCATGCTCATTCTCTTTACAATAGAGTTTGCGGGAAGATTGAAGGCGCTGAGGTTCTTACTGAAGTTTACCAGTGACAGGAGATTTACGGTTCCTGAAGTATTTATCTGCTTCCAGAAAGTGCCGCTGTTATTCGATAATAGTACCTTTAGTGAGGAGTACGACACAAAAAGTGCCTGCGTGCCGCTAGGAACGTGCGGCGGATCGGTTAGAAGAACGCTAACGTAGCCGGCGCCGTAGTTTGAGGGCAAGATATTGCTATGGAAATAGGCTACAAGAAGACCCAATGCCGCTAGCACCGCAAGACCTGCTACAAATTTGCTGATGTTTTGGGTGAATATGGCAGGGTGCTCTGGCCTTTTGAAATATTTTATGTTTTTGAAGTGTTCGTCTGTGAATTCCTCTATCCTGCCGGCTTCCCTGAGCTCCTTGAGGTGCTGACTTATGGTGGATGGCGATAGTTTTAGCGCGCGGCCTATCTCTGCTGGCGTCTTAGCGCCTTCCTTTAGAATATCGAGTATCTTTCCTTTTGTTTCGAAGGTCTTACTCATATGCACACCGCATTTGCCATTCTGTTGTGATGGACAAGATATTTATAGTTTGACTGGTCTTTCGGTTTGCTTTCGGTTTTTAAAATTGGGAGTTTGAAATGTTTTGATGCCTTTCGGTTTTTTGTTTTCCACATAGTTATTTATTTGTTTGATGTCAATCGTTTAGGTATGCGCAGTAAAACTGCATTGGCATTCGGTTCTTTTGATATACTTCACCCCGGGCATATACGCTATCTTAGGGAGGCGAGCAGATATGGGCGCTTGACGGTTGTTGTTGCGCGAGATGATAGCATAAGGAAGCTAAAGGGCAGAAGCGCACTTGTGGATGAGAAGTCTAGGCTCGAAATAATTGATTCGCTAAAGTTCGTACACAAGGCGATTCTTGGGGATAAGATACGAGGATGGAATGACATCTATAATGTGGTGCTCAGATTGCACCCGGATTTCCTGGTCTTTGGTTATGACCAGAAAGTGGACATGAGATATCTTAAGGAATTCATTTCGCAGCATAAGCTTAGATGCAGGATAGTCAAGCTTGGCGCATACAGGGCTACAAGGTACAAAAGCTCCAAGCTAAAAAAGCTGATAAGTTCTATTCATTGAAGGTCATGAAGCCGGACAGATTGTCTCCCCATACGGACCTCTTTTCCATTGCTACACCTGTTTTTGTGGCCTCGAATGTTATTATTCCGTAGCGCACCTCGCTTACCGGACCGATCCCTTCAACGGTTGTGGTGGTTGTCGTTATGGTTACCGGTACGGTCTTTGTCTCTCCGTATTTTAGAGACCCGGGCTCATCTTTCTGGGTCTTTTGGGTATTTTCGTGATCCTTGCGCATAAGTTCCATGATTTCAAGGTTAGGCGAATCGGCTGGGCGAAGTTGCATTGACAGAAGTAGCTTGAATGCATCCTTCTCTGACCTTGGATTAGCTAATACTGCCATTCCCCATCAAATAGTATTGTGTTTTTCTGGTATAAAAACTTTTTCTGCATATTACGGTTGCAGCATATTTGGCACGACGCCAAGGCTTGAAACAGGATTATTTCTTGGCGGTCTTTTGCAGCAGCGGATCCAGACGTTCGAAGAATGCGTCCCAGGAGTATTTTTGCTCCACCAGTTTCCTTCCCTGCTTGCCCATCTTCTCTGCGAGCTGAGTGTTTGATGCCAATAGGGCCATCTTCTCTGCCATTTCGGATGGGGAGTTTACAAGGAATCCGGTCTTGTTGTTGAGCACGGTCTCCTTTGGACCGCCTTCATTGACCGAGATTATCGGCTTTGAGCTTGCCATTGATTCTAGGGGTATGAAGCCGTAATCCTCGTTTATGGCAGAGAACAGCACTGCCTTTGAATGCGAATAGAGATCCTTTAGCTGTCCGTCATTTACATTGGTCTTGAATACGACGTTGAGGCCTTTGGCCATATTCTTGAGCTTCTCGAAGTACTTCTGGTGCTCTGGATCCTTTGAAAGGGTGCCTGCTATTATCAGCTTGTGCTCTTGGTCCTTGGTCTTCTTTACAAAGCTCCTAAAGGCCATGATAGCATAGTCCTGCCGCTTATTCACGACCAGACGCGAAGGATATAAGAAGTAGTTTTCGTAGCCCTTATTTGAGAAGTCTTTGTAGTCTATGCCTGGGTTTATTACAGTAGCATCGCGCCCGTAGTACTTCTTTATGCGCTCGTTTGTCGTATTGCTGTTGGTCGCTATCTCGTCTATCTTGCTTGTTATGCCTTTTGCTATCATTTTGTAGGTACCGACAAGCGCAGCGTAGACGAGCTTGTCCTTATATGACCTGTTTTGCATCCTCGTCTCATAAAGGTCATAGACCTCCCTGGGCGGCGTGTGGCAGTACCAGAGGACACGCTCATTCTTGTTTCTTATCCACTCGCTTGGTGAGATGTGGGAATTTAGGACGTCATAATCCTCCTTTATCTTCATGTTGTAGAAGTTGTATCCGTACCTAAATCCCTGGGAGGCCCGATAGGGCAGCTTGTCCGAGAGTGGCACGTCGCGCCCGATGAGCTTTATGTCCAGGTTAGCGAACTCGGAAAATGTGGCGCTCTTATCATACTCTAGAGTGTATATACTTGCATCGTAGTGCTGAGCTACTTTCAGTATGACCCTTTCGACTCCGCCCCTTAGGTTGAGGTACGGCTGGAGGAGTATTAATTTCATAAGCATCAAATGGCCAAGTTTAGCCTGGCATCGAGTAATTGTTGGTTACGAATTTTGGCTTTGGCGTTACTGTAGGGAGCGTGCCGGTGAAGTTATTCAGCTTGAATATCATTATCTGGTGGGTTCCGTTTATGTAGTTCATCCCTGTGAAGTTGCTCGGATATGCCAGAGAATATCCCTTTCCAAGGTCGCCTAGGAAGAATCCGCGGTAGTATGTTGAGTTATAGAATAGCGATGGAGCATCAGTCACTGTGCGATTAGGTCCGTTTGGAGCGTAGAGCAGAAGGAATGAGATGAACTGCTGCCCGGATATGGTTGCCGAGCCGCCATAGAATGCGGTGCTTATTATCGCGTTTGTCTTGTTGCCTGTAGGAGAGAGTAGGTAAGTTGGCTTTCCAGATTGCAGGAAGGACGAAGGAACGCAGTAGGTCTGATTAAGCGGCGTAGCTCCTCCTAGCACAGGTATTCCCCTAACCGCGACGGTTGTGGTGTTGCCTGGGAATGTGCAGTATGTGTTTACACTTATTGTACCATTAGATGATGGGAGCGGTATGAGAAGGTATATTGGATCATGGTTTATCTCGCATTGGGAGGTTCCAAGGGCATATGGCGAGCCCTGCTGCTTGCCCGCCGCCAGTGCGAACTGAAGGCCGGTCTGGTTTACATAAGTGCATCCAAGGAAGTCCAGTGCGCCCCATTTCGGTACGAGCTGGTCATCGAAGAGGATGTACTTTGCCTGTATGCTGTCCATATAGCTTGCAAGGACTGTGGTATTGAATCCATCAGAAGCTCCAAATATGTAGTGCGCGGCGGCCTGATAATCTGCCGAAGGCACGGAGTTGTCTCCTCTGAGCACGGCGTTGCTGTTTCCAAACCAGTTTATCCAGTCCCCATAGTCCCACCACGAAAGTATCCTAGGGCCATAAGGTCCGACGTTTGCCGCCATCCAGTTGGTTGCAGTTATCCAGTAACTTGGCACGGTGTTGCAGTAAAGCACAGATCCGAGCGCGTTGCCCTGATTCTGTATAGTCGCACAGTTTGGATTTGATGCTGCGGATACCAGCTGAATTATGACTGGAGCAGCTTCTATTACCAGAACAGCCACTGCGGCGATGATGAGCCCATTCTTCATCCTCTCCGACCATCCATCAGAGTAATGCATCATGACCTCGCCAAGTATTACGCAGATGGCAATTATGTAGGCCACGCCGAAGTGCGGCATGTACTTAACTTCTATCATGCCTGCGAAGGCAAGCGGCCAGACCGCTGCAACGGCGAGGATGCTCGACTTTGAGCTTCTGGTGTATATGGATATGAATTCGAGTGCGGTAAATGCGATGAGTACTGCCCAGACTATCAGGCTTACACCACCAATGCTGTCCCCGATTATTCCAAATCCGCTTGGTCCGAAATTGAATGTGAAGAATCCGGTTGGTGCATATTCCTGTACTGTCATGAAGAGAGGCGAGCTGGGCGTGGTGTAGTGGGCGCTGAGTTCGAGGTACTTCTGGAACGGATGTCCCAGCGGGGTAAAGATTATGGCTAGAATCCCAAGTATCACAACAGCCAGCAGCCATACGGAATAGACCTGCAGGTTGAGGTCCTTTATGTATCCTTGCTGCTTTGCAATCTTAGGCACATATTCTATTACTGCAACGGCAAGAAGCGCGAGTATGGGGAACGAGACTATAACTGGCACGCCGAAGATTGCTGGTGTTACCTGGGCAAGCGTTGCGTTGTACGGGCCGTAACCGGCGTAGAAGAGGACGATGACACCGAGCATGACGATATTCATCTTGTAGAAGTCGGTGTTATCTTCTGACTTGAAGACGTTTACGAGACCCTGGAAAAGAAGGTAGACTGAGAGCACGGCTGCTGGAACGGTAAAGTAGTGCGCACCCAAAAAGTTTGATGCGAAAGCTATTCCTGCAAGTATTGCGTACCTCTGCTCTTTTGGATTATTGACCGCCAATATGTAGGCGGCATAGAAGAAGAATAGGGCAAATATGCCCCACGGCTCAAGCAGCTGCTCGCCGGCTATGAATGTCGTAAGAAGCACTGGCATCACTGCTGCAAGACCTGCGCCGATTATTGCAGGATACTCCCCATATTCGTGATAAATGAACATGAATACTACAAAGACCAAAAGGGCTGCGGTTATGGGTGGGTACCAGCTGCTTACGTTTGATAGAAGAGTTGTATTTATTGTGGATGCGCTTGGGTTCGCCCCTGCAAGGTTGTACCAGTAGGCCTCTATATAGGGTATGAGCGGCTGCACCCTGTGATACGTACCATTGACAAGCGATGGCCATGCGGCGTGATCGTAGAGCAGCTGATGCCCGTATGTGAGTATGTATTGTGTGCTTATCATGTCAAAATATGGGTCGAACTCGAAATATACGGGGGCCTGGGCTATGCTAAGCATTCTTGAAGCGAAGACAAGGATCATTATGCCAAGCAGGGCGAACCAGATCATGTTGCTCTTTGGCTTCTCCGTGATTGCCGAGGTCTTGCCGCTTGAAAGCAGATTCTTCTCCTCCATCTCGTGCTTCTCGAAGAGACGTCTCTCCTCGTCCCTGTGCGACTCTATCATCTTTTGGCGCTCCTCCTCGCCGGCGTTTCCGAGTAGGTCGAGCTCGTCCTGGTGCTCCTTTTGCAGGTTAAGCTCCTCCTCCTTGTGCATCTCTATTATGCGTATGTCTGCTCCGAGCTCGGATATGGCTGACCTGAGCGATGCTATCCTCTTTCTATAGTCCTTCTCTATCTGCTTCTTAACTGCGCTTTCGCTTCCACTAAAGAAGCTAGGCTTGAATGAGCCAAATGCGCCTTGCTGCAACGATAGCATTATGCCTATAATTGTAAGTATAACGACGTTGACATTGTAGAGCGTATTTGAAAACGAGAATATTGGTGAAATCGGTATTAGATATGATTCGAGCCAGATAAGCGTGGGTGGGAATATCATTCCGAAGATTACGCCTATGACCGCGATCTCGAACATGTGCAGTTTGGTCTTCTTCAATAGAGCTAAGGCAAGGAAGAATCCAGGTACGACTATCGAAAGTGTGCCTATTATAAGTGGGATTATTAGAGACATTAGAATCAATTACAAAAAGTAATTAATACGTGTTGGATTATTGATTATTGAATAGTCTATAATTAATAAGGATTATTAACGTTGTGCTTTTATGCGGTTTCCTGTCTCAATTGTTGGCGCTGGAACGGCGGGTTTGATAACCGCCAGGCGTCTGGGCGAGCTTGGATTTAGCCCGAGAGTTTATGATCAGAAGAGAGTTCTTGGAGTGCCTGTTCGCGCTTCGGGAATACTTTCTCTTAGCGGCATTGCGAGGCTTGGCATAAATTATTCCGGATGCGAGACGAACAGGCTGCACGGCGCGAAGATATACGCTGGTAAGTCGGTGCTTAAAGTAAAATCAAAAGCGGCAATTGCGGTGGTGCTCGACAGGAAGAGGCTCAACGACGCATGCTATGACCAGGCGAAGGCGGCAGGCGCGGAAGTGATAACCGAAAAGAGGCTTGCCGGGCACTCTCTTGAGGGGATGGCGGGCCGCGGCGTGTTAGTTGGAGCTGACGGGGCAGTATCCTCGGTGGCACGGCACTTTGGCTTCGGCGAGATTAGTCGGTTTGCTGTGACTTATAAGGCCGAGTACGAGGTTGAAGCTGCAGAAAGTGGCATGGTAGAGCTGTTTTTCGACAATAGGAATTATCCGGGCCTCTTTGGATGGACATGCCCCAACAGGAAGGACCTGCTCGAGGTTGGTGTGGGGCTCTACTCTGGAAACGGAAATGCGCGTGCGGCATTTGATAAGCTGATAAAGACTGAGCAGATAGCCTCGGTTATAGGGAACAGGAGGCCAGTAAACCATGGCGCATCGATAATACCGATGCGCATGCGCAAAAGCATAGTGGATGAAAGGAGGCGTATTATGCTCGTTGGGGATGCCGCCGGGCAGGTTAAAGCGACTACTGGAGGCGGGATCATATTTGGTGGCAGCGCGGCGCTTATGGCCGCCGAGGCGATTGCCAGGAACGCGGATTCTGGTGCGCCGCTCTCTAATTATGAGAGTGAATTTAGGGGTGCGTACGGCCTTGACCTTGATATGCATTATATGA
Source organism: Microcaldota archaeon (assembly GCA_027449585.1). Lineage (GTDB taxonomy): Archaea > Micrarchaeota > Micrarchaeia > Micrarchaeales > CABMGC01 > JAJZNA01. The sequence continues at coordinate 37,813 of DAIDLJ010000002.1, forward strand.
TAAATAAAGTATACTCCAGTATGGGAACTAAGAGCATGGAAAAAGTTGTGTCTGTAATGAAGACGCTTGGCTTGGACAGGTTCCTGTCGGCTTATGGAGATATGGACAGGCCATCACTTATCCTGAAGAGGTTCTTCCTTAGGGGCCTTGCCAGATGATATTTCGCTAATTGCTTTCTTGCCCATCTCCTCCCTTATCCGAAGCTCCTTGTTTACCTTCTCCAGATCCTCGGGCTTGAGAACTTTTGTAAGAATGTATTTTGAATAGTCCATAGACATCTGCGATAGGCTTGTGAGCACCGCATGCAGCTGGCTTGACTTCATAACAAAGTCACCCTCTGGCCGTATCACCTCGATGCCGACCGGAGAGAAGCTGAATATGACCTGTATGAGCGCGCCTATGTCAGTGAATAACACATCGACTATAGCGTTTGTTGAGTAGACATCCTCAAGCTTTATCGGCTCGTCTATGCTTCCTGCAGCATATACTACTCCAGGGCTCTTTAGCAGCCTGACGTTTATCAGGTCCACCATCAATGGCTGGAGCTCCTCCTGCTTCTCGCTTTGCATATCGAAATAGAGCTTGGCGAGTATGCCGCCTTTTGATATTGTCTTCTCCGTTATCTCGCTCATTTCGCTTTTTGCCATGAATATCACTTCTTAAGCGCAGCTATTGCACCATCAATATCTAAAAGCTCTTCCGTTCCGTCAGACATGTTCTTTAGCTTGATCTTGCCCTCCGCCTTCTCCTTGGCGCCGATTATTGCCACGTAGGGTATGCCTGCGGCGTTGGCATACTCGAGCTGCTTGGATATGCCCTTTTCGGTGAGTCCCATATCCACATATATTCCTGCAGATCTCATCTTGCTTGCAGCCTCTATGCAGTATTCTAGGTTGAACGATCCGACCTGGGCTATGAATACCTTTGCATATGTCTTTGGTCCGTTGCCAGAATATAGTATGTCGAATACGCGGCTGATTCCTATTGATGATCCAACAGCAGGGGTGGCTGATTTTGAGTACATGCCTATGAGGTTGTCGTACCTTCCACCGGCCGCTATTGTTGGCAGCCTTCCTTCTGCAGTCTGTATTATAACCTCCCATACAAATCCGGTGTAGTAGTCAAGCCCGCGGGCAAGTGAGAGGTCAAGATGTATCTCGTCATGGACTCCGAAGTTCTCCAGCATGCCAAGAAGCGAGCGGACCTTGTCGACCTCGGCCTTTGAGTTTTCTATTTCTAGCTCAGCCTTCTTGAGCTTGTCCTCGTTACTGATCTGTTCCTTTATGAATGAGAGCATGATCTGGGCCTGGTCATCCATCATGCCCATGGCCTTGAGCTGGTTTGTGGTTTCCGAGATGCCAATCTTCTCCATCTTGTCTATTATCCTCATTGCAGGCCCGAGTTTTTCCTTTGCCACCTTGAAATGGGTGAGCACGAGCTCGAGAAGGGGCCTGCTGTTCACCAGTATCAGGCAGTTCTTCACTCCGGCAGATGACAAGGCATCCATTGTCGTGGATATGCATTCCGCATCGGCTGCCACGTCCGAGCTGCCGATTATGTCTACGTCCGCCTGCATGAATTCCCTGGAGCGGAGCCTCTGAGGCTCATCCCTTCTCCATACCTTGTCTATCTGATATCTCTTGAATGGAAATGGTATGTCCTTGTTCATCGCCATGAATCTTGCAAGTGGTACTGTAAAATCAAACCTGAGGGCCGTATCCTTGCCATCCATCAGGTACATCTCCTTGGTTGACTCTTCGCCGTAGGCCTTGGCACTGAGCGTCTCGGTGTTCTCTATTGCGGGAGTTATCAGCGGGGCAAAGCCGTGCCTCTTGAAGGCCTCCTCGATGCCATTCATGAGATACTTTAGGTGCATTGCCTCGTTAGGGCCGAAGTCCCGCGTGCCTCTTGGCACGTCGACTACAAATCCCTGTGGCGTCTTTATTGCCATCTTTATCAGCAAGAATCAGAGGTTCTTGTCAAGCCACTTCTTGAACGACTCCTTTGGAAGCGCGCCGACAGACATGGCCTTGACATCCCCGTTCTCGAAGACTAGCACGCTTGGGATGCTCATTATGTTGTACTTTGCAGCTATATCCGTATTCTCATCGGTATTAAGCTTGCCGAACTTAACTTTTGGCTCGTAGGACTTTGAGACTTCGTCTATTATTGGTGAAAAAATCCTGCAAGGTCCGCACCATTCTGCCCAAAAATCAACTACCACTGGGGTCTTTGACTTCAAAACTTCCGCCTCGAAATTCTTTGTGGTGAAATCCATCATAAAATCACAGATTTAGTATACCATTATTGCATCAAACAAATATAAGCCTTTGGTAGACCAAGTGGGCATCGTGTAGTATCATTGCTGCTTGTTTGTCGACGAATTTAGTCGGTTGAACAGCGCCAGCACTATCGCTGCTGCGATGATTATGAAGCCTAGCCAGGCCCTGTAGTCCTGCACGTTGTTTATTGCAAAGACTATGCCAAGGAAGAGGTTGCAGAAGGCAAAGAGCGGAGGGATGGCAGGAAGAGCCACCTTGTACCTCTTGAGAAGATACATGGTGAATATCATCCCAAAGGTTGCGCCCACGGCGATCATGATGGCTGCAAAGTAGCTTAGGAAGCTTATGTAGGCGCTTACGGAGAGCATCAGTGGCAGTGCAAGGTCGCCAGTGCCTAGCTGCACCTGCGACACTACTGGAAATATGCCATTCTTGACGAGATTCTTTACAAGAGGGTCGGTTGGCCTGGCCTGCTTTTTATACTCGGCAAGGTCCTTCTTTGAAAGATACTTCTTTGGTATCGCCTCGTAATCAGTAGAGCCTATAAGGAATGCTAGATTCTTGGAGGAGATCTCGTTTGCCATTGTTAGCATGTGTTTTGTTATGAATACGGCGATATAGTCGTATATGGTTATGAGCAGCATTAGGAAGTAAGCCAGGTAGAATCCGTTGGATCCTATTAGTATGCCGACGCCAATGCTTGACGAGACGGCCAGGAAGTTCCTAAGTCCCGGACGTATGTTCTTTATGATTATAAGAGCGCCAGTAACTACTGCAGCGAATATGAGCAGGCTGTTTGGGTTTATGGATGGCAGCGCGGTGCTCAGGATCGAGAAGAGCACATAACCCGTGGCCATCAATATGACTACGGCCTCCATTAGCCTGAAGATGCCTGGCTTCCTATAGAAACGCATAAGCAGCAGTAGAGCTGCAGTCGCCGCGAGTATGTAGAGGAGGTATATGAATGCGCCTTCGAACGAGTTTATCTGGACCGAGTTTCCCTGCACGTAGTAGAGTATGGATGGCATTGTGTATATGGCTATTAGCAGGCCGCCGAACTGCACTACAAGAAATAGCACTATTATGTTGACAAGCTGCCTTGCCTCTATCTTTCTCTCCAGCAAAACACCGCTTATTCCTCTTCGCGCTTCACCAATTTAAGTATTCCGGGCTTAGGTGTATAGATGTCACCGCTTCGCTCAAGTTCGTTGACATATTTTGTCGTTTCGGCCCTGCTTATGTTGAGCGCCTCGGCGTCATCGAGCACGCGCTTGTAGTCCGCACCTGACCCTTCGTCAAGCTTCTTTATGAGCGCAACTATCTGGTTCATCTTGCTTATCTTCTCCTTCGGGTAACCGGTCATTATCCTGTCTATGTCCAGGTTGCCTGCGCTGTCCACCCCCAGGGTCTTGAACATGTACTGGAAGAGAGCTATTGCAAGCTCCGCATCCTTGAGCTCTATCTTGTTTGAGAGCCTGGACTTCGTGCTGGCCTCGGCCATCCTCACAAGGCCCTCTATCTGCCTTGGCGTGATCGGCGTGGATCCTGTCCTCATTCCCTTTGACCTGAGATTTAGGTAATAATCCTCTATCCTCTTGCTGGCCTCTGGCGTGAGCCTTGGATTTATGTGCCTCTTTGCATAGGCTATGTACTTCCTGAGCATTTCAGGGGTTACTGGTGGGAGCTGCGGCTGCTCGTAGTTTGTTGCGCCCGAGACCTTTGCTCCGGCCGATTCATGCTGCAGGAGTATGTGCCTTGCTATTGACTTGTCCTGCGCCTCGTCCATGATGTCCTGTATTGGAAATATAAGATCGAACCTTGACAGAAGCGCAGGGGAGATGTTGAACTGGTCTGAGGGATATGCACTCTTGTCAAACCTCCCGAACTTTGGATTTGCAGCTGCTAGAACAGAGGTTTTTGCGGAAAATCTGGCAACTATTCCTGCTTTTGCCACGCTTATTGTCTGAGACTCTAGAGCCTCAAGAAGCGAGGACTTGTCCTCCTCGCTTATCTTGTCAAATTCATCTATGCTAACCTCACCGCCTGAACCCAGCACGAGTGCGCCGGCCTTGAGCGTCCAGCCGCCTTCGGATAGCTCATCTCGTTCTGCAGATGCAGTAAGACCAGCGGACGTGGTGGATTTTCCGCTGACATATATTCCCTTTGGGACTATGGCGGTAACGGCCTGCAAGAGCCTTGTCTTGGCGCTTCCAGGATCCCCTATTAGCATTATATGAATGTCGCTCCTTATGGCACCGCCGTCTATTAGCTTCTTGTCCGCCGTCCCACCGAAAAGCTGCAGCGCAAGGGCGCTTTTTATCTCGTCGTATCCGTATATCGACGGCGCGATGGATTTTGTTATCTTGTCGAAGATGTTTGGGTCCTTTGACATCTCAAGTATTGCAGCCTCGTCCTCGGCAGTAATGTCTAGTTCTGCAAATTCCTTCTGCTTGGGCCTGAGGGATACTGTATCGAAGAATGGCGTGAAGAGTGACTTGTCCTCCTTTCCCTTTGCATTCCTCCTTGGCCTGATCCTAAGTATGCCGGTTATCGAGACCCTATCTCCAGGTATTATGGTGTTGACAAGGTCGTCATCTATAACGACCTCCAGGTGCCATGTTGGCGTGCTGCCCCTGAGTCGCTCCAGCGGATCCTGGACTGCAAGCCTTTGCATGTTTATGAATTTTGACTCGTTGTTGATCTGCTTGAGCGCCCGCCTTTTGCACTGCGGGCATATCTCTGGTACGTCGTCCTTGTCTATCTTTGTCTCGATTGTGCTGCCGCAGAATGTGCACTTGAACTTTGCGACCTGCACACGTGGTATTATCTCCGATCTCTTGACCACAAGCGAGTCCAGGGTCAGGAGCTTGTTTATGTGCTCCGAACCGACATCCTGTATCAGTGGCATGTTGGTTTCGGATCCAAAGAACCTGGAGTATACCGGCTCCTTGAGGTCGGATGGGCTTAGCTTTGTAAGCGCCGAATTTGCTATAGGCATTATAACGTCCGGATTTTCCTGTAGCTCAGTTGCAAGATCGACGTCATACCTCTCCAAGTCCTTCGTATCTATAAGGACGCTCCTCTTCTTTGGATAGCTGACATACATGTCATTTATCTGGTCTATGTAGTATGAGTTGAAAAATTCGGTGAATCTGTCTTCTATTTGCCCTGAGGCTACGGCGTCTAAACTATCCATGAGTACCACTACAAGCAGACCCTTATACCCTCGCTGCGAACAATATAAAAATTATCCCTAAATAATAGAATAGTGGAAGTAACCCGCAGATGGTTTTTTGCCTAAATTTTACATAACGACCTCAATACCGTATGTCAATGCGAAACCGCACATCGGGCACGCGCTTGAATTTGTGCAGGCGGACGTTATAGCAAGACACAGAAAGATGCATGGAGAGCAAGTCAAAATGACCACTGGGGGGGATGAGAACAGCCTAAAGATAGTTTTGGCTGCTGAGAAGCTTGGAAAGTCTGCCGCTGAGTTGTGCGAGGAGAACTCTGGCAGGTTCAAGGAACTTGCCGACATGATAGAACTTGATTATGATGCGTTTGTCAGGACATCGATAGATCCGGGACATAAGAAGGTGGCGCAGGCGCTCTGGAAGGCGTGCGATAGCGCTGGTGACATCTACAAAAAGAAGTATGGGGGGCTTTATTGCGTTGGTTGTGAGCTGTTCTATACCGAAAACGAGCTTGAGGGGGGATTGTGCCCGGAGCACAAAACGAAGCCGGAGTTTGTTGAAGAGGAAAACTATTTCTTCAGGCTATCTAAGTATCAGGACAAGCTGCTTGAGCTGATAGAGAGCGACCAGGTGAAGATAATACCAGACTTTAGGAAGACTGAGATGCTGAACTTCATAAAGTCCGGGCTTAGCGACTTTAGCATTTCACGGTCAATAAGCAGGTCCCATGGATGGGGGCTCAAAGTTCCTGGCGATGAGTCCCAGATAATATATGTGTGGTTCGACGCGCTTGGGACATACCTTACTGGCGTGGGCTTTGCATCTGATCAAAAGGAGTTTGACACGTACTGGCCGGCAGACATGCACGTGGTTGGAAAGGGAATATTGAGGTTTCATGCAATCTATTGGATTGCGATGCTCATGTCCGCCAAAATAAGGCTGCCGAAGTCGATACTTGTGCACGGATATGTGACCGTGGATGGCCAGAAGATGAGCAAGAGCATAGGAAACGTGGTGGACCCGGTAGAGGTCGTGAAGAAGTACGGCGCAGAACCTATTAGGTACTATTTGATGAAGGAGATATCCACATTCCAGGACGGCGACTTCTCCGAGACAAAGCTAAGGGATGTGATAAACAACGAGCTCGTAGGCAATCTGGGTAATTTTGTCAACAGAACATTCGTATTCATAAATTCTAAGCTTGGCGGGAGACTGGCTGAGGCTGGGCTTGGTGAAGGGGCGCTGCTGATGAAAGAAGTTCATGATCTTGTTGGCTTGGCAGATAAGCTGCTTGAGGAGGGGCAGTTGAACTTTGCTATTCTCAAGATACTGGAGATATCAAGCATGGGAAATAGGTACTTCCAGGAAAATGAGCCGTGGAGGCTAGTGAAGGAGGGCGACAACGAAGCTGCGCGGGAAGTACTGTTCGTATGCGCAAACATAGCGCGCGTTTTGGGGATAATGCTCTATCCATTCATGCCTTGCGCCTCTGAGGAGCTTCTTGCCCAGATTGGCGAGAAGCCGGGATCAATCGATGATGCAAAAAAAATAACCGCATCCTTTGAGATAAGCAAGCTGCAGCTGTTGTTTAGCAAGGTCGAATGAGCCTATAACTGTTTTATACTTATTTCTACATCATATCTTTGTGATGACCGAGAACTTGTCTGATTTATGATGACGATCTTGAGTGCTGATTTACGTGGGAAGGATCTCCAGGGATGCTATAAGGAAGCTTGTTAAGAAACACTTTGATGTCAGTGTAACCGCCGGAGGGGCGGAGGAGATAGCAAAAATACTCGAGAACGAGGCGGAGAAGATAGCAAGCTATGCGGTCAAGAACGCAAAAAAGAACAGCCGGGACAAGGTCATAAAGAAGGATATAAACGATTATGTAATAAAGGGAAGGCGCTGATTCTGATGGCTCTGGACTTCCTGATTAGCGATGATGGACGGATCGTTACAAGCACTTACGAAAGGGAGGGCCAGAGTAGGTTCTGCCTGTCTGAAAGAACAAAGTATGGAACACTGATATCGGAATTTAGCTCCAATTCTGAGGTATTAAACCAGGTTCATATAGGGAGCACTGATAATGAGAAGAGCCTGCTTGAATATCTAGGGTCAAAGGAGCGGCGCGTTGTCCTAGTTGGCGCTTATCGCGGCATAAAAGTGAACGCGAAGTGCAGTTCCTGTGGCAAGATCGGACTTCGGCGCATACTCGACTTATCAAGCCCGATGGAGATAACCGAGGTGCCGGTAGTCCCGCTATTCAAGTGTGCTGCATGCGGCAAGATTCATTACTCTATGACTGACGAGTATTTGAGACGGATAATGCAGGACAAGGAAGGGCTCTTTGAACCCGGGGAGCTAGCTGAGGTGCGCAAGGATGGGAATGCTTCGGTAAAGATGCTGCAAGAGTATATAATAAGAATTTTTGCTTCCAAGAAGATTAGTAGATTCAAGATAGAATGATTATATGACAGTAAACATATCCGAACTTTACAACAAGAAGATTCTGACGCTAGGAGGCAGGATACTCGGGGAGGTGAAGGGAGTGATGCTTAACATGGAGAATGGTGAGGTCTCACATCTGCTCCTCAATAATCCAGACAATCTCATGCGCAGCAGCAACTTGCGCACAGACTTCATAAAGAACAGCGTATCCTTCAAGAGAGTAAGGAAGATAACGGAGAGCATAGTCGTTTCAGACGCAGAGTAAATTGCAAACCAGCAAATAGACTTTGACGACTAGACGCAACGCAGCTGGTGAGGTCTTAGTTCGGGCTTAATCGGAATTGGCTTCTGTATGATTTTTCTGGCGCTAAGTCAGGATCAGTTTGTAGATACTTCCTTTGTAAGCGAGGATCTCTTCTTTGCGAGAACCCTATATCCGCAATACTGACACCTTATGAACTTATCCAGAGACTTGGCCTCCTTTCCGCAATGAAGACATACGTATGACATAAAATCCACTATTTTTTATTATAATTCTTGAGCCACTTTGACAGTTCCTGGTGTATATTGGAAAAGCTAGTATCTATAACACGTATGTTGAGCTTTTGCTTGTATTCTTCCTCGTCCAGAGTCAGCATCGGCATGTACTTGTCCATCTTTGCATAATGGAGCTCGAGCCAGTGCAGCTTTCCCTTAAGGTAGTCCTTTGTGACTTCGTCAGTCATTGGCAGCGAGGAGAAGCTGAAAAGGAATCCGTTTACCCAGTAGAGAGGCATTGTCCCCTGCGGCGTTACTCTCTCCCTAAGTAGATCGTCCTTTGTGACTTCGACTATCTCGTGTATCACGAGCTCTTCGGCGGGTGAATAAGTTATCCTTGCCATCTTTTTACCTGTTAAGCAGCCTGCTTACCGTCTCTCCTGCAGTAGTATGGAATGTGTATGCGCCTCCTGCGAATGTAGAATCGCAATGCCTGCAGTGCCATATGCCATTCATGACGCGCTTGACTGCGACCTTTCCGCATAGGTCGCATTTGTACCTCTTGCGCTTGTCGGCTCCGACAGCAAGAAACCTCTTCCTTAGGCTTACTCCGTATCTTACGTTAAAATTTGCCATATTATCACTCTTTTGCACGATCGATGTGCTTCCTGAGCTCTTTGGACTTATCAAATGTTATGTCCAATAGGTTTTCTAACTCTTTCGGTGCAAAGGCGCCGGAGAGGCCCTTTTGCATTGCCCTTAGAACCTTCTCGTCGTTTGCCATTGTTACGCGCGCGTCCATGAAGGCTTCCTCGTTGCCGTCAGGATCAAGAACTATGTTCTCTGCGATCTTTGCAAATGTGCATGATGTGACGATGTTGTCGACCTTCAGTTTACCAAGGTTTCCTTCCCGTATAACTTCGTCCCCCTCAAGCCTTGGCATCCTTGCCGTTGAAAGCGCTGTGGAAGCCGCAAGAGTTCCTGCATCGAAGAGGTTGCCGTCATAATTGAGCACGTATACGTCTATGAATAGGTCCCAGACCTTGCCTTCCTCTATGAAGAGTGCTTTGGTATCTATCATGCCCGATGACCTTATTCCTCTATCTATCACTCGCCCTAGCTCGATTGCTTCTGGAGATGGCGGACCAGACTCAAAGGACTCTGATGCAAGAGGAAGCAGCTCTGCAGAAGTTATTAGGTTTCCCTCATTTGGTTTGTCCGGCATTGGTTCGCCGACGCCTAGCTTTACTCCAACTAGCACTCTTGTATTTCCAAAATTTACATCAGCCGAACCTTCGGCGTTTGGAATAGATCCCTTCCTGACCGTTATCTTCCTGTAGTCGAGCATGTCCCTTCCATCTTCCCTTGCACCTGATGCAAGCAGATCTCTTATGTAGTCTCCAGTTACTGTTCGTATTTGCATGAAAATCACTTTCTATATTTATCCAGGGTCTTCTCATATGGCGCCCTGAGCGCCTCGCGCTGCACCTTCGAAATGGCCTCTCCGGCCTTCTTTATCATTTCGAGCCCGCGACGTACTTCCTCCTTTGTCATGTTGCCATCCATCTGCAATAGTAGTATATCTCCGGTCCTTGGGCTTATTGCCACGGGCATATCTGCGTCGGAGTAGTTGTCTTCTATCTTATTCATGTCGAGTATAAGCTCGTCTCCAACCTTTCCTACGGAGACTGCAAACGGTATGTCGGTCATTGGTATTCCGGAAGCCGCGAATGCGACTGCGGCCGCAGTTATCCCTGCTGCCCTTGTTCCCCCATCCGCCTGCAGGACATCTATGTAAAGGTCCATCTCAGCTCCGGGGAATTGCTCAAGCAGCATCACGTTCTGGAAGACCTCTTTTGTAACCTTTGATATCTCAGTGGATCTCCTGTTGGGCCCGGTTCTTCCGTGATCTTCGAGCGAAGAGAACGGAGACATCTGATACCTGCATTTTATTATCGCCTTTTCCGGATCCTGGACGTGCTTTGGCAGCGCCTCCTTCGGGCCGTAAACTGCGGCAAGTATCTTGTTGTTGCCCCATTCTATGTAAGCAGATCCTACTGCGTTCTTCACTGCTCCAACCTCTATCTTAAGAGGCCTGAGCTCGTCAGAGGCCCTTCCGTCGAGCCTTTTCCCATTTATTATTAGTTGTGGTTTTTCTCCTCCGCCCATTCTTACACCTTGTTTCCTGACAACAGCACCTTTATACGCTCGGTTAGGCCAGTTGTGTGCGCCTCCTCGACTATCTTAAGGATGGCCATCGTTGCGAGGTCTATCTTGCCTCCACGAAGCCATATTATGCCGTTTAATCCGATGACTATCGTTGTGCCTGTGCCTTCGGTTATCTGCTTTAGCATCGAGTTGCCCTTGCCGATTATCCTTGGGATTCTTGATGGGCTTACAGCCATTATCTTTCCGCCGTTGAGCCTTGTGGGCTTTAGCAGCATCACCGTGCCTCCCTTCTCGAGCTGCTTTACTGTGGCTGATACAACATCCCCAGCAGAGAGTTCTGCGTCGACGAACTTAGCAAGCGCCAGGCCCTTGTACGGAGCCTTGAGGTTTATCAGGTACATCGTGCCCTTGTCTTCCTCAATCACGCCTATTACATTGTCTCCTGATCGCGGCTGCCAGAGGCCTTCGAGAGGTATTAGGGACTTCCTATCCTCGTCAAAATAACCCATTATGCACGTATATGTGCCATTCTTGTCCGAAATCGTATTTTCTATTCTAACCGGGGTACTTGTAAGTTTCTCTCCCGGAACTACTATTCTTTGCATTTTTACACCATGTTTCTTGACTGCGCGCTGCCTTTTGTGAAGTTGTTGAGCTTCTCGAAGAATTCTCCCTGCAGTCCTGCTGGGAATTCCAGAATTGCCTTAAGTGAGCCGTCGGACATCCACTCCTCTGATTTAAGTCCGTATTGCTTTAGGAGCCCAAAGCTTCTGTTGGCATACTCGGCAGGAATCACCACCTCCATCTTTGCCGTGGCGAACTTTATCGGTAATATCATATTAATCTTCTTGACTACAGTGTCAACCTGCTCCTGCGCACCCTTTAGCGGATCTATGGTGACCTTCGCCGTCTGCATTGCATTCTCTATTCTCTGCAGGGGATGGGGGGCGCCGGTCTTTGGATCTATGGAATTCCTTGCTATTATCTGTTCTATCTGCTTGCGCTTCTCCTCTGTAAGCTTGCGGTGCTGCTCGGTGGTTATTGGCACGTTTCCGTGCTTGAGTATGTATTCGGCTATCTTTGGGAGATCTGTTGTCTGGAAAGCCTTCTTGAGCTTTTCCTGGCTGGGCTTCTCTCCCTTGTTGGCGTCAGAAAAGACTTCCTCGACAGTAAGCACGGACATTGCATCGGCGCGCTTTCCAGTAACATAATCATATGCTAGATCTGAGTCTACGAATATCTCGAAGTGATCCCCGTTCGCAGAGTACTTTGCTATTACTGTCTTTGACATTCTATCAGCCGTAGAAGATTAGATGTACGTCTTGAGCTTGTCTGGGGTAAGTATTAGGAAGTCCTTTCCGTCCTGTATGTAACCTATATCGACATTCTCTTCTGTTATGGGTGATTCGCTTACCTTCTTCAATATCTTCAGGCCGAGACTTATGGCGTCCTGAAGGTTCATGTCGTCCTTATACTCCTTCATTAGCATCTCGGTTGCAACCTTCTTCCCAACCCCTATGGCATCGGCCTTGTATCCAAGGAAGGATGCCCCAGGCTCTATTTCGTAGAGTCTTGGCGCATCGTCTATGCCTCCAACAAGGAGTGAGACCGCATATGGCCTCATGCCTCCAAACTGGGTTGCCTGCATCATGTATGCAGATATGTTCTTTGCAAGAGATTCTATAGACTTTACATCATCGTAAACTAGTTTGTGGTTCTGCGTCTGTCCTCTGGCAGCATCTATTATATGCAGTCCGTCAGCCACCATACCGCTGTATGTGGCCCCTATCCTTGCATCTACCCTGAATACCTTCTGTATAGTCGAAGGTACTGCGAGGGGCTCTGAGATGTTCTTGTGGGCAACAAATATTACTGCGTCTGGTGTTGTAATGCCTATCGATGTGGCGCCCTTCCTCACGGCCTCCTTGGCGTACTCCACCTGGAATAGCCTTCCGTCAGGATTGAACATCACTCCTCTGTCATAAGCTTGCACGTTTGGGTACATATAATCCACTTTATAATAAGAGAAAGATTATGATAATATTCTTGGCGGCCTATAATTATATACTTTTGCTTTGAGGCCGGGTTTAGTATAAAAATTACTCATCAAGCATGCCGAGGTCGTACATTGCCTGAAGCACGTCCTCCGTCTCGTCTTTTATGTGCTCGGCGAGCATGGCCAGATTCTTGGAGATCGGGGCTGCTGTAGAAGGCTTGAGAGAAGAATACTTGTATGCTGTGTCTATTACCGAGATTACTCTCTTTTCAAATTCTTCCAGGAATTTTGATAATTCATAGGCATCTGCGCGCAGGTTGTCGCGCAGCCGTTCTGTGGATTGTTCCCCATCAATCACCCTCCTGAAGCTCTCGAGAAGGGCTTCTTGCTTCTCGAATTTGGTGTCATATTTTAGATGAAGGGCAGTCCTGTCCAGGTTATTTGCAACATCTTCATAGCACTTAAGAACTGACCTTAGCATCTCGTGCTCCCCATATTCCCTGGCTCCATGAAGCGCAATGTAGGTTATCTGAGATGCGTCCTGCATCAGATTTATGCACCTATTTGAAAAGGATGTGGGTTTGACATGACCCTCCTTGGTTTGTTGCTGCACCATATGTCCACCTTTGGTTTTATCTGGCTTATATAAATTTCCTGCAAAAAGATATAATGTTGCTGCTTCATTAATGCTCTGTGAGCTTATGTCTGAAGATACGCGGGGCGGGCCCCAGATTCCTAATGTAATGCATCCATCGATACTTAAAGTAATAGAGCAGAAAAAAGCCATAAAGGAGAAGCTAAAGGGCATAAAGCACAAGATAGGAGTGTACAGTGCAAAGGGTGGTGTTGGCAAGACGACTGTATCGGTGAATCTTGCCTATACCCTCAGATCGATGGGATTCAAGGTTGGCCTGCTGGATGCGGACATAGACTGTCCAAATCTCACCATGTTCCTTGGGATAACAGGTACTTTCTCGGACGAGTATCCATTGAAGCCCGTTGAGAAAGATGGAATAAGGATTCTTTCAACAGCCATGTTTGTTGACGACGAGAAGAAGCCGATTATATGGCGTGGCCCCATGATAGGTAAAATGATTCTTGAGTTCTTTGATAATGCGGACTGGGGGGAACTGGATTATCTAATAATAGATTTGAGCCCTGGAACAAGCGATGCGCCGCTCTCTATAATACAGTTACTTGACCTTGATGGATTCGTGCTTGTGACTACGCCCCAGCATATAGCTGCGGTGAATACCATACGCTCTGGGATGATGGCTAAGAGACTGGGAGTCGCAACATTGGGGGTTGTGGAGACAATGTCGGATGGTACTGCGCGTGGAGGAAAAGAGGTGGCAGAGGCGATGAAATGCGATCTGCTAGGAACAGTAATCAACAATACAAAATTCGGGGAACTTAGTGACGCGGGGCGCGTGCCTGTCGAAGAAGACCCAGCAATAAGGGAAGAGTTTATAAGGATAATAAAGAAGATAACTGGTTAATGCGGTGATTACTTGGCGGAACTTTTTGATGACATATTCAAGGAATCAAAGATCTTCTCGAAGAGGGAGGTGCTCTCGCCGCATTACATCCCGCACAACCTGCTTTTTAGAGACAAGCAGATGCAGGATATAGCAAAGTACATGACACCTTCGCTAAAGGGGGAACGTGGAAGGAACGTTTTTGTTTATGGAAAAACGGGGACCGGGAAGACATCGTGCATAAAGAGCGTTATAGAAAAAGTGAAGGGGCTTCCCATATCAAAGGCCCGGATAACATACATCAACTGCAGAGTATACAACTCCAGGTACAGGATACTCCATAAGATAGTTAGCGACTATCTGCCACTTTATGCCAAGCGCGGGTACGGGATAGTGGATATCTATGAGCGCATAATAAACTGGATAGAGGAGGATGGGAAGATACTTGTTGTGGTGCTTGACGAGATAGATAGCATAAAGGACCTTGATGATCTGGTGTACACGCTCACCAGGGCAAACAGCGACATAAAGGCCGGTGGAATAACAATTGTGGGCGTATCAAACAAAGTGAGTTTCAAGGAAGTGCTGGATCCCAGGAGCCTCTCCACGCTTGATGAGAACGAGATTGCATTCCCGCCCTACAATTCCAATGAGCTTTCACAGATAGTAAGGGAGAGAGTATCTGAAGGTTTTGTAAAGGGAGTTGTTGATCCTGCCGCGGTGAATCTTGCAGCCGCGCTTGCGGCAAAGGACAGTGGGGATGCAAGGCTTGCACTTAAGATAATTGCAAAGGCAGGGGAACTTGCAGAAGAGAAAGGGGTGGGCACTGTTGGGCCAAACGAGGTTACAGAAGCCGCGAAATTCGCAGAAGAGGAGATAGCTTATGAGGTTATCAACACGCTTCCAGAGCATCAGAGATTAATAGTATATGCTATAGCACTTCTTTCCCTACAGGGAAGCAGGTACAAGAGACTGAGCAATGAGGGTGAACAGTACCTATTTAGTGGGGATATTTACCAGAAGTATGTATCCGTCTCGCAGTCACTGCAGAAGGAAGCCAAGAGTTCGAGATGGTACAGGAAATTCATATCGGATCTTGATATGCAGGGCATAATAGTGTCTTACGAGTCGGGGAAGGGAATACGAGGGCACACAAAACTGATAAAGCTAGCCTACCCTCCTGAGAAGATAAAGGAGAGCATAGAGAAAACTCTTCAGAGGGATACGGCATTATGAGAATAGCAATACTTTCTGATTTTCACCTAGGTTATGAGAGATTCAGGGAAGATGCCTTCTTCCAGGCTGAAGAGGCCCTCAACAAGGCAGCGGAGATGTCTGATGCTTTGATAATACCTGGCGACATATTTGATAACAGAGCACCCAAACCAGATGTGATTGCAGAGGCAATAAACCTATTTAGGAATCTCTCAAGACGGGAGTGGAAGTTTAGGGTGAGCGAGTTTATTGGCGACGGGAAGATATTCACGGACCTGCCCATAATAGCAATACCTGGCACGCATGAGCGAAGGGCTCAGGAAGCCGCCGATCCGGTAGATATACTTGGGCTTGCTGGTCTTGTCGTAGACGTAAGCAATGCGACTGCAGTAATACAGGGAAATGGCGAGCGCATTGCAATAAGGGGGATAGGGGGCATAGCTGATGACAGGTTTAGGGAAGTCCTGGAGAAGGAGAATCCGGTGCCAATTGATGGGGCTTTCAACATATTCATGTTCCACGAATCTATCTATGAGATGCTTCCATTCAATGAGAAGTTTACGAAGCTTTCTGAACTGCCAAAGGGATTTGATCTTTATGTAAGTGGCCACATACATAACAAGGTGGAGGAGAAGGCGCATGGAAAGATGCTGCTTATACCTGGAAGCACCGTGCTTACGCAGCTTAAGGCAGGGGAACAGGATGGAAAGGGATTTTTCGTTTATGATACTAGGACAGGAGAGCATGAATTTGTGAGGATAAATTCCAGGCGATTCGTGCTTGAAAAAATAGACCTTGGGAATATGGGCGAGAAGAGCGTAGTTGAGTATATACAAGAGAGACTCGATGCGATAATAAAATCGACGGGTGGCAAACCGATAATAAGAGTGGTCCTTGACAGGAAGGGCATTGGACAGGACGGAGATGAGATGGAGATCAATGATATACCTAGAAGATACTCTGAGAGTGCCGTAGTGGAGATATCAAGGAGCCTCGTCCCTGATGATGCTTCGGGCGCTGCGTCGATGCAGGACCATTCGAGCTTCGAAAACATGTCAGTAAAGGATTATGGGGTGGGGGTCTTCCTTGAAAAAATAAAGGCAAGCGGCGCCAATGTTGGAAACGTTGGACCAGTTGAACTGCTGGATCTGCTTGGAACAGAAGGACCAAAAGATAAGATAGTAAAGAGCGCTCTTGAAAGGCTTGTCGACTAATTCCTTGATGGCAACCTACTCCTATAATTTGAGTACTTGAAAAGCTCAGTAAGGGATCTTACAGCTGCGGATGGAGAATCATAGACAGGAAGACCGGCACTTTCCATCATTATTCTATGCATTCTTGTGTAGTCTGAGCCTATGCTAAGAACTATCATTGGCTTGTCCATCCGCTCCTTAAAGCTTATGAGTTTGGCTGCTGCACGCGAATCTGCGCCCGGAGTCTGAAAGAGCATTATGACTATGAACATATCAATTCCGTCGTCCTTGCTAAGTATGTCAAGGGCATCGCCATATCTTTTCTCATCCGCATCTCCAAC
Organism: Microcaldota archaeon; assembly: GCA_027449585.1. Classification (GTDB taxonomy): domain Archaea; phylum Micrarchaeota; class Micrarchaeia; order Micrarchaeales; family CABMGC01; genus JAJZNA01. The sequence goes on from DAIDLJ010000002.1 coordinate 54,612, forward strand.
AATATCTAATGGCACCCTTAGGTTCACCAAAGGCGGCATGACTTTCTTGAGATCCGCCCTGCTCTTTTCTGACAGGTTGGCAAGCTGCAGCAAACCAGATAGGCCAATGGCGTCGGCAGTAAGTACCCCGGTACCACCACCGTTTGTTATTATTGCGACTTTGCTACCTTTTGGCATCGGCTCGCTCTCAAGGGTCTTGGCATAATTAAGAAGGTCACTCAAATCGTCAGCTATAGTGAATCCAAATTGCCTAAAGACAGCTTCGTGGGATTCGTAATCCCCAGCCAGGGCAGCAGTATGTGAGTGTGCCGCAGCCTGACCTGCCGACGTGCGGCCGGCCTTAAGCACTATTACTGGCTTTATTTTTGTTATCTTCTTTGCAACATCTATGAAGTCTTTGCCCCGCTTTATGCCTTCGATATACATTATGATTACTTTTGTTTCGGGATCATCCATAAGATAGTTGAGTATGTCTACTTCGTCTACATGTGCAGCGTTGCCATAAGATATAAATTTGGACAGACCAAAACCTTCCCCAGATATCAGATCTAGCACGGTGCTGCCTACTGCTCCGCTCTGGCACACAAAACTAACCCCGCCTACCGAAGGCCGGCTCAACTTGTATGTTGGAAGGAAGAGCGTATCTACCCTGGACCTTGGATCCATGACCCCAAGGCAGTTTGGACCGAGGGTAGGCATGTTGTATTTGTTCGCGATGGCAACAAGCTTGTCCTGAAGCTCCTGCGCCCCTATCTCAGCAAAGCCGCCGCTTACGACAACGGTGGTCTTCACCTTGGCGCGTCCGCATTCGTCAAGGACGTCTGGCACAAACGCCGCTGGTACGCATATGACGGCAAGATCTAGGTCGTCCTTTATGTCAAGCACGCTGGGATATGATTTAACTCCGAGTATCTCGGTTGCACTCTTGTTTACAGCATAAATCCTTCCAGGATAGCCGCCATTTATGTAGTTCTGAAGTATGACATGGCCGACCTTGTCCGGATCCCTCGATGCTCCTATTATTGCTACAGACGCTGGCTTGAGCATTGGTTTTAGATCCATCTTCTTCATTCGATCAACCCGTTATCATACGAATATCTACTGCAACATACGAACCCTCTTTTATTATGAGAGGATTGAGATCGAGTTCTGTGACTTTCTCGTTGTCTGTCAGCAGTTTTGATACGCTTAGCAGAAGACCTATGATCATTTCGTTATCCTTGCCCTGGAATGTTACCACATTCTTAGACCTTAATTGGTCTATCATGTCCTGGGCATCATTGCGGTTTATTGGGCAGACCCTTAGTGCAAAGTCCCTGAAGACCTCCACGTATATGCCGCCCAGGCCGAGAAGTATGAGCTTTCCAAACTGCGGATCCGTCCTTCCGCCCACTATTACCTCGACGCCGCCTTTTGACATCTTCTGTGCAATAATTTTATAGGGTTTGAGATCTTTTCCCTTAAGCTCTAGGTCCTTGAATGCAACGGTTATGTCTTCGCCGTTTAGATCCAGTTTTACTAGGCCGGCTTTTGACTTATGAAGCGCTTTGTCAGATATCAGCTTGAGCACTATGTGGTCCTTGCCGGCGAATGAAAGGGCTTCTTTGGAGGATGAGACATAGCTGCTTTCTATGCTCTTTATGCCGTACTTGTCTAGCAGCTTCTTGCCTTCGAAATAATCGAGCAGGACCATATTGAATCACCTTATGTAATATAGGTAGTATACTCCAGCCGCTACGACGATTACAAGCAGTAATGCAAGCAAGTAGATTGTTGTATTTCCACTCTTTTTGTGGGAAAGTTCGTGTATATCTATAGGACCTTCGGTAACATTCTGTTTTGGTTGTTCTGATGTTTGCTGCGGATTTGGCTGCTGCGGTTGCGGCGGAATGGCGGCCTTGGCCTTTAGAAATCCAGAATCAGTAAGCATCACTGTGACGCCACCACTCTTTAGCTCGTATGTAAGGTATCCTTGTTTGTATAGCTTGTAGATCCTGAGCGCCAGATCCTTCGGCCTTAAATTAAGTGTATTCTGAAGGTCAGTTGGCATTCGTTTACCACCAGAAACCTGAACAAGTATCGCATCGTCAAGATCATCGTATGGAGACGTAGCCTTAGACTCTGACTCTGCCATCAAAGCCTTTCCTGCATCGGTTATGGTTACAGTGTTTGGACCGGGATATGATGCTGAGAAATCTATGAGGCCTTTTTGCTTTAGAGTGCCTGCCATATTTGAAGCATCAAATATGCTCGCATTTATGGCGCTTCCGAGTTTTTCTAAGGTAGTGTCTGGACCTATGCTGAGAAGAGATGCTAGGTCCATAAAATTTATCTCGTCAGCCATTCCTATCAATCTGATTATTGCATAAGTATATATAAAAGGATTAGAGTTGCTTATCTAATTGTTTTAGTTGAGTGGTTAATTGAAGATAAAGTTTCTTGGGGGAGCAGGAGAAGTGGGCAGGTCGGCCATGCTGGTCGAAGACAAGAAGAACCTCCTTTTTGACTATGGAATAAAAGTGGAGAGCAAGACGGAATACCCAATGCATCCTGAAAGGGTCGATGCATGCTTCATAAGCCACGCCCACCTTGACCACAGCGGCTGCGCCCCGGTACTATACAAGGATGGATTTCCAGAGATGTTTGCGACTCCACCAACAATGGATCTTGCAGAACTCCTTATTGAAGACTCGATAAAGATACACAGAAAGAAACACGAGCATGAGAAAGTTAATGGGAGCCAGCTTAGGACCATGATGAATAGATATACTCCGTGCGAGTATGGGCGTGGAAGAGATTTTGGAGGTTATTCGGTAACAATGTACGATGCGGGACATATATGTGGAAGTTCAATCACAGTTGTGGAAAGACATAATGACAATAGGAAGATAGCCTACACTGGGGACTTTAAGCTTGAACCCCAGTTGCTTGAGGAGGGGGCAGACATAGTAAAAAGTGACGTACTGATTATGGAGTCGACATATGCCGGGAAGGACCATCCAGAAAGAATTAAACTTGCAGAAGGCATGGTAAATAGCATTAGGGAGACAGTAGACAATGGCGGCGTCGCCTTGCTGCCAGTATTTGCTGTGGGAAGATCCCAAGAGATGCTTGCGCTAATGTGCAAGTACAATCTCATAGACATAACATACATTGACGGAATGGCCAAGGCTGCAACGGAGATAGTGGAGAATTATTCTGGATTCATAAAGAACGGCAGGCTGCTTAGAGAGGCGATAGACAGATCGTTATGGATAGAGAATCCAAAAAACAGGTCCGCGGCCCTGGAAGGAGGGAGTGTGATACTGACAACTTCTGGAATGCTTAATGGAGGACCTGTGCTCGAATACATACAGAAACTAAACAAACACTCGAAGATATTTCTAACCGGATATCAAGTAGAGAATACCGGGGGAGATAAACTTGTGCGCGGGCTGCCATTAGACATTGATGGTAGGAAGTTTCGCGTGAAGACGCCTTTTGAGGCTTATGACTTCTCCGCGCACGCTGGAAAGAGTGATCTTCATGACTATGTTAAGG
>DAIDLJ010000002.1:58161-71411 GCA_027449585.1 Microcaldota archaeon
GCGTGCATGGAAGCCCAGAAAATACCGAACTGCTTGCTGAAGAGCTTAGGCTTGAGGGTTATAACGCCTTTGCGCCGAAGGTCGGTGATGTTCTAAATGTGGATTTCTAGGTCTTACCTGGCAGAATTATCTTTGAGTGATTTTATGGATTTTGACGAATACCAAAAGGAGACTGCGAAGACTGCGATTTACCCGAAAGAAAGGGAGGACGAGTACCTTGCCCTGGGACTTGCATCTGAAGCCGGGGAGTATGCCGGGCGTGTAAAGAAGACCATACGCGACAAGGGAGGTATTATAGGCGAATCTGAGAGAGAGGCAAGGAAGTATGAGCTTGGGGATGTGATGTGGTATATTGCAAGAAGCGCAGACCAGCTGGGATACTCATTAGAGGAGATTGCGGTGGCGAATATAGAAAAACTTAGAGAGAGACAGAGAAAAGGAACCATAAATGGTAGCGGAGATAATAGATAATGCAGACACATGTCGGGTACAGTAATAGGATTTGCGCATATTAAAAGACAAGTTTATTATATCACCGGCAAGCCCATATCTTTGTGAGTTTATGTCTTTTGAAAAACTGGGATTGAAGTCCTCTACAATAATAGGTAAGGAGACCATGGAGGATTTGAGAGAAGCAATAGGCAAGCGTGTTTTTGTTGAATCATTCGATGGTAAGAAGTCTTCATTTATTAGTGGAAAACTTGTTGGGGTTGATGATTTCAGGGGAGTAACAATAGGCTTAGAAAATGAGATGTTTGTGATCATGGATTTCTTAGGAAGGGGCAAAAAGATTAGAAAAATATCCTCGCAGGATGGAGTAATTTATGACAATAGTAGGAATATTGGCAAGAATCTTATCAGAAAAGGGATGACAGAAGACGATTTAACCATGCTTAGGATAAGGAGCTTTGGCAAAAAAGTGGCCTTGGATGAGGAGATTGAGATGACCAGATCGCGCGTAGAGTTCCTTGAAACTCTTTCTGCAATTATTAGGAATAATTGAGGATGACCTATGCGAACCCAGAAGGTTCAGGTACCTAAGACCCTTAAGTTGGCTATGAACGCTGTTGCCCTGCACCAAATGGCTAAGTTGGCCATTATGGATTTTAAGAGCATGTATAGGAAGGAAAACACATTTCCAGTTATTAACCATGGTACGGTTCCGGTTGGGCTTAGGAAATTCAGATCTGCAATGGTACTGGTTGACATAGACAATAGATTCATAAAAAGGACTGCTAGAAAGGCTTTGAAAAAAACAGAGGAGAGAGAAGGTATTGGAACGATTCTTGATGAAGTTGCTGGTAGCGTAGGGAGAAAGATAAGGTACAATATAAAGATCCATGAAAAGAGCGCCCAGCCGTGGTTTGTATCAGCTCCGATAGGCTATTTCAGGTTGCACGGTGGAGTTTGCCGCCATCAATCAGCATGTGTTGCTGGAGTGTTGCAACTACTACGGGAGGATGGCCGTATTTCTGGCGAAATAAAGATCGTGCATGGTTTTCAGTATGGAATGTTAAAGGGCCATGCGTGGATTGAGGTAGTCTCCGATGGCAATAGATTTGTAGTCGACCCTACTGGAGGTATTGCAACAGATAACAAGGCATTCATTGAAGAGGAGTATGATAAAAAGTATCCTGTTCGATGATGGTTCCCACTATGCTTCCTTGATTATTGGAAGAAAAAGGGAAGAGGATTAAGCTTCCTCTTCAAAGTCTGCTGCTTCGTCATCTGAAGAGGCTACTTCACCTTCTCCTTTTGCGGTTACTTCTATCTTTCCATACTTTCCTGTTGATAGTTGTGGAGTCCCCTTGAACTCGCCAACGTATCCTTTGGTTATCCTTACCTTATCGCCAACTGCAACGGTGTCTATGTCCTTGCCCCATAATGACATGGCTATCGTTCCTGTGTCATCCTTTAGGGTTATACTTGCTACGTTGAGTCTCTTTCCATACTTTGTGATGACTTCCCTAGGCTCCTGCTTCTCTACTACTGTGGCTTCAACTTCTACATCTGACGCTCCTGCCTTTAGATCACTTATATTCATGATATCCCCGTAATTACAAGTAGTTATGAATTGATAAGCTATATTAAGCTTCGGTTATAGTGGAACATCTTTTTCATTTAAATGGACTTTTTAGCTAGGCTCAGCATGAATGTTAGCGCAGCTGTTCCTTGAGATCGTCAATCCTTGAGAGATATTCCATACGTAGTTCCCCTATTTTATCCCTTAGTTGCGGAGTGGTGGTTGGGCATTCGCCCCCATCAGTTATAAATTGTAGTATCTTAGCATCCCTTGCGGCCTGCGTGCTGGTCTTTCCAACGCCTTTTACAAGGTCGTATAATGTCCAATCAACTACAAAATACTTGCCGCTGTGCGAATCGAAGGCTAGGAGTGATATTTCTGGCCGGATAAAGTCATGCGACATTCTGGAATCTACATAGCCGTTGCCTGCCTTGCTGGCCATGACCAGTAGCGCCCCGGACAGCAGCAACTGCACGGATTTTGTTATGTCAGTGCGTACATCACTATTTCTGATCGACGAGCCACTTTGTGAGCGCACGTTACTATTAAAGGACATAATTATATCTTGTTACTAGCGGCTTTGAAATCTGTAGATCTTTGTAATGCTTTTCTGGCTTCAGGATGTACGGCTTCTGTGACTGGTGGTTGCTTAACAGACTCTGCTGTATTCCTATGCGCGTCCTGTAGCGCCTGTCTTGCGCCTGGGGAGTGGGCGCTAAATGGGGCATCCGGCTGCGATGGTCTTTCAACTTGACGTCTAACCATAAATAATCACTTGAATATATTGCTATATTTCAGGTATTTATATTAACCGTATTTAGGCAATAATTATTGAATTTTTGTTATTTTGTTAGCCTGTCTGCCGCTTGATATCTTTTCGGTATTTTATCAGGCTAGATGCCTGCAGTGCTACTGCAGCTATTGCAACCATATTCATTGCACCAATATGCATCACATATTCGCCTATTAAACTGTATCCAACAACGAAAGAGTTGAAGATAGATTTATCACGGAGCGCACTCACAGATTCCCCGACGTCGAAGTAGTTCCAGCCGTTGTTATTTATGAGGAATGATTCCATCATTTTGTTGGTTTCATTATCCCCTAGCTTGACCAATAGGCCATGTGTTGGATCAACTATAGTTATTCCTTCTGGCCCTTTATATGACACCCAGGCGTGGCCTTCTCCGGTGTTTTTGTTGATGCTGTGCCTTATTCCAAAGGTGCCATCGACATTTCCTTCCTCCCGATATCTTTGCAGCACTGCGATTGCCATTAGCGATTTGGTAATGCAGTTGCCACCATTCATTATATAATAATCCAATGGATTCGAATTTGACGGATGAAATGATTTGAGATTCTCTTTGTATGGTATTGCATATATTGGTGAGATTATGCGTTGCAGGATAATGTTTTTGCCTTTATCGGAATGGATTGGGGATAGCTTCCTTATACCTTCACCGTGCGATACTTTAGATAGGTTGTAGAGCGCCGTGACTGCGTTGCTGTCTATGTCGACGCAAATAGTGTATTTATGGAATTTCCTTAGCCCGGGCCTTAGGTTGTCGTTCCATTTAAGTTCGGTTCCTTTTATTTTATTCCTTGCAATGGTGCCTTCATCGCGTATCATCAGTTTTAGTGCTCCTATTGCGCTGTGATGCCTTCCCTTAGTAGTCTCTTTTGACGCTGTTGGCATAGATTACCGAACTATTGCTGTATTTGATCATATTTAAGGATTATTAGCGGGCCCAGTGGGATTTGAACCCACGACTTGCTGGTTAAGAGCCAGCCACTCTGACCAAGCTGAGTTATGGGCCCAGAGCAAGTATAATTGTACAGCACAGTTTATCTTTTTATGCCTTTTATGAACTTCTCCAGCGCCTTGTCAAGCTCGTTTGTCTTTGGAGCGAGCTCGTAGGATATCTGGACTATGGGCTTATTGGCATTTACAAGCCTTCTTAGGTCTGTTGGGGTGGCTGATACAACCACATCGCATTCGGCGAGATTTATTGTTGCTTCTAGATCTTTTATCTGCGCAGGACTGTATCCCATTGCAGGGAGCTCATCATAAAGCGCGGGATACTTCTGAAAGGTCTCCTTTATCGACCTGACGGCATATTTTTTTGCTATGACCGTCTCTCCTGCTCCGAATTGCTTTGCGGCAACGGTTGCTGCGCCGAACTTCATATTACCATGAGTTATCGTTGGCCCATCTTCTATCAATAGTACCTTGCTTCCCTTTATTATCCTTGGATTGTCTGCTGTGACTAAAGAATCTGCGAGAAGTATCTTTGCTTTTGGGTTTATGCTCCTAAGTGACTCCCTGACTCTGTTGATGTCCTCACTGCTTGCGGAATTGGCCTTGTTTATTACGAGCATGTCCGCCATTCGCGCCACTATCTCGCCGGGATAATATGTGAGCTCGTTTCCGGCTCTGAGCGGGTCGGCGACGACTATGAGCATGTCGGTCTTGTAGAATGGCGCATCGTTGTTGCCACCATCCCATATTATTATGTCTGCTTCCTTCTCTGCGGCCTTAAGTATAGCGCCGTAATCAACGCCTGCATAAACAACAAAACCATTCTTGATATGCGGTTCATAATCCTCTCGTTCTTCTATTGTTGCTTTATTCTTATCCAGGTCAGAGAGCTTTGAGAATCTCTGCACAACCTCGTCCTTTAGTATTCCATACGGCATTGGGTGTCTTACTACAACTGCTTTTAGTCCTGCCTTTCTTATCACTTTTGATACATATCTTGATGTCTGACTCTTGCCTACACCGGTCCTTACACCACATATGCCTATCACCGGCTTTGAGGATTTTATCATTGCGTGATCTGGTGATATTAGCCAGAAATCTGCACCGCAGGCATTTACGATGCTTATCTTATTGCCCAGTACATTGTATGCAAGATCGCTGTAAGCTATTATGCATACGTCGACTTTTTCGGATTTTATAAGTTTTGGTAGCTCTGATTCGTCCTTTATTGGGATTCCTTTTGGGTAAAGCTTTCCGCTAAGTTCCTTTGGATATTGCCTGTTTGCTATATAAGGAATCTGGGCTGCAGTGAATGCAACGACATTGTAATTGGGGTTATCTCTAAACAATGTATTGAATGTGTGGAAGTCGCGTCCTGCCGCGCCAATTATTATTATGTTTTTTTTGGACATTTTATCGATAATCTGTAGTTACAACTAATTAATTAAGTTTTTCTTATGTCGTCTTATCGTCGTCATTTTAACGACGACAAAATGCTCCAAAAAGGTTTATATTACTTTAATTGCTGTTATAATCACTCACCAGTGGTATTTGTATGGAGCCGGAGAATGAAAGCTATAATGCATCAAAGATAGTGGTGCTTGAGGGAGTTCTCGGTGTGAGAAAACGTCCTGGGATGTATATTGGGTCCACCGGAAGCGCGGGAGTTCTGCACCTTCTATACGAAGTGGTGGATAATGCGGTTGATGAGGCAATAGCCGGATTTTGCAAGAACATATCAGTAAAGCTTACGCAGGATGAGAATGGGGATATTGCAGAGGTAAGCGATGACGGTAGGGGAATACCAGTAGACACCATGGAGAAGTACAACAAAAGCGCACTTGAAGTGATAATGACAACACTGCACAAGGGAGCGAAGTTCAACAATGACGTTTACAAAGTATCTGGAGGGCTTCATGGGGTGGGACTCACAGTTGTAAATGCGCTTTCCGAGTATACAGAAGTGGATGTGAAACGCAATGGACATGCTTACAAACAGACCTTCGGAAAGGGAATCCCAACATCAGAACTAAAGACGCTTGGCGACACGACTGAGCGTGGAACAACGATAAAATTCAAGCCGGACAAGGAGATATTTAGCACTCTCACTTTCGACTCGGCGCTGTTGAAGGACAGGCTCAGGAACACAACGTTCCTCAATCCAGGCATAAGGATAACTTTAATCGATGATAGGTTTGGTGGCCATGAGGAGGAAACCTTCTTTTCATCTGAAGGAATAAAGGACTTCATAAAATACATTAACAAAGATGCGACGGCAATATCTAGCATAATCTACTCGAAGAAGCAGGAGGATACTACCGTTGTTGAATTCGCTCTGCAGTACACGGATTCGTATGAAGAGAAGATAGAGCCGTTCGTAAACAACATAAAGACTGGAGAAGGTGGAACGCACCTGTCCGGATTTCACGCGGCGATCACAAGAGCAGTGCTCAATTACATAGAGGACAACAAGCTTAATGCAAAGGGCAATGTAAAGATAGTGGGAGAGGATACAAGGGAAGGACTTACTGCAGTAATAAGCGTATTAATGCAAAACCCAGAGTTTGAGGGACAGACAAAGGAAAAACTTGGCAACGTTCATATAAAGGGAATTGTTGACGGAATAGTATACCAGTATCTTTCACAGTATCTTGAAGAGCATCCCGTAGATGCAAAGTCATTAGTCAACAAAATAGTGCTTGCTGCTACTGCTAGGGAGAGCGCTAGAAAAGCCCGTGAGATGGTGAGAAAGAAGAGCATCTTCGATGGGGCCGTACTGCCTGGAAAGCTTGCGGATTGCATAATAGACGACCCCGAGAAGGCTGAACTTTTTATAGTGGAGGGTCAGAGCGCTGGCGGGTCGAGTAAGCAGGGGAGGGACAAGAATATTCAGGCAATATTGCCGCTTAGGGGAAAGATACTTAACGTGGAAAAGGCAAGCATCGACAAGATATTTGATAACGCGGAGATAAAGACAATGATAACTGCTTTTGGAACCGGAATAAACGAAACATTCAACGCTGAAGCGATAAGGTACAAGAAAATAATAATAATGACAGATGCTGATGTGGATGGAAGCCACATACGTACGCTTCTGCTTACGTTCTTCTATAGGTACATGAAGAAGATAATAGAGAACGGCTATGTTTATGCCGCAATGCCACCACTTTACAAGGTGACTAAGGGCAAGCAGGAGTACTACTGCTACAGCGACGATGAACTTGCAGCAAAGAGGAAGGAACTTGGCGATATTGACGGGCTTCAGAGATACAAGGGACTTGGAGAGATGAATGAGAATCAGCTTTGGGAGACTACAATGAACCCAGCGAACAGGAAGCTTAAGAAGATAACAATAGAGGATGCCACACGGGCGGAGGAATTGTTTAGGATACTCATGGGTATTGACGTGGTGCCAAGGAGGAAGTTCCTGCATGAGCATTCTGAACAGGTAAAGGCCCTGGATGTGTAATTATGCAAGAGATTGTGCCGGTATCATTAGAGGAGGAGTTGCAGTCGAGCTACATCGACTACGCCATGAGTGTAATAATAAGTAGGGCAATTCCTGACGCCAGGGACGGGCTCAAACCGGTGCAAAGGAGGATTCTTTATGCCATGTATAACATAAAGAATTTCCATGATCAGCCAACCAAGAAGAGCGCAAGGGTGGTCGGAGAAGTCATAGGTAAATTCCATCCACACGGGGATACGGCAATATACGACGCGTTGGCTCGGCTGGCACAAGACTTCTCAATGAACCACATGCTTGTCGAGGGGCAGGGAAACTTTGGTTCGGTCGATGGAGACCCTCCGGCGGCAATGAGATACACAGAAGTACGGCTTACGCGGCTTGCAGAGGAGATGCTAGAAGATATAGAGAGGAAGACTGTCGAATTCGTGCCGAATTTTGATGACACTGAGGAAGAGCCGCTTGTCCTACCGGCAAAGGCGCCAAACCTTCTAGTAAACGGTGCAACGGGCATAGCTGTTGGCGTTGCAACTAGCATGCCGCCGCATAATCTTGCGGAGGTGTGTGACGCGGTGATGCTCAGAATAGACAAGAAGGATGCTACAGCAGATGACATTCTAGGGGTGATAAAGGGTCCGGATTTCCCTACTGGAGGAATTGCCGTGATGTCGCAGAACGCCTATAACGGATATAAGTACGGAAGGGGGCAGCTAAGCATAAAGGCTAAGGCAGACATCGATGAGAAGAACAAGAGGATAATCGTAAAGGAGATACCATACAATGTGAACAAGTCAAACCTTATGCAGACAATGGCCGAACTTGCAAGGGAAAAGAAGATAGTTGGCCTAAAGGACATACGGGACGAGAGCGACAAAAATGGAATACGAATCATAATAGATTATAAGGAGGAGGGTAGTGGTGATCAGATATTAAACATGCTCTACAAGTACACCCAACTACAAGTAACTTTCCCCCTGATAAACCTTGCAGTGATAGGAAAGAGCCTCAAGAGCCTGAATGTACTGCAGATAATAGACACCTTCCTCGTGCATAGAAGGGAGGTGGTGCTCAACAGGAGCAGGTTTGAACTTGGAGTTGCAAAGGACAGACTGCATATTGTAGAGGGCTTGCTCATTGCAATAGATCAGATAGACAAGATAATAGCGACAATAAAGGGCAGCTCGGAGGTTGGCGACGCGCGAATAAGACTGACTAAGGAATATGGACTAACGGAAAAGCAGTCAAATGCAATACTTGACATGAAGCTAAGTAGGCTCACCCATCTGGAAAATAATTCTCTAAGCCAGGAAAAGAAGACGCTTGAGGATAAGATAGTCCATTACAACAACATAATAGCAAACCCAGAGGTTGTTGATAAAATAATAAAGGATGAGACTGTCGAGTTGAAGAGAAAGTTCGGACGGGCGAGAAGGACTGAGATAGTTTATTCTGAAGATGATGTAGAAATAGCAAATGAAGACACGATAAGCAATGAGAAGGTCACGATAATACTAACGAACAACGGATACGTAAAGAGACTGGGGCTTGGCAATTATAGGGAGCAGGCGCGAGGCGGGCGCGGAATAATATCAATAAACCTTAAGGAAGGGGATTATGCAAAATCAATACTTACATGCAATAACAAGGATTTCGTGATAGGGATAACAAACCATGGGCGTGCTTACTGGATAAAGGCGTACAATATACCTGAGAGCGGCAGGTATTCTGAAGGGAAGGCGATAGTAAACCTTGTTGATGTGAAGGACGAGAAGATAATCAACTTATTCAATATAAACGAATTCGCTAACTCCAAAATAGCATTCCTTACATCAAAGGGCCTTGTGAAGAAGGTTAAAGCTGTGCTGTTCTCAAGACCACGGGCCAATGGAGTGCGGGCGATAAACATAAGAGAGGGTGACCGGGTGGAGGACGTCATAATGTATTCTGGAGAGAAATTCCTGATAATATCCACAAGAAATGGAAAGGCGGTTAAGTTTGATGAGGGTGCACTTAGGCATATAGGGAGGACTGCAATGGGAGTGCGCGGAATAAAGCTTAAAGGAGATGATATCGCAAAGAACATCATCGCGGCGAACGAGTCCGGAAGCATATTTACAGTTACGGAAAATGGTTACGGAAAAGTTACAGATGTAGGCAAATACCGGCTACAGGGCCGCGGAGGGAGTGGTGTGATAAACATAAAGGCAAATCAAAAGACAGGAAAGGTTGCAAAGAGCATGTATCTGCACGGTAACGAGCGGATACTTCTCATAAATTCGCTTGGAGTCAGCATAACATTCCAGGCAAGCGAAGTTAGGGTTACTGGACGGGCGGCGAGCGGTGTGAAGTTGATGAACGTGGAGCCAGGAAGCCGAGTTGTTGGTGCGGCTCTACTTGAGTCCGACGCGTTGCAGCACTAAGGATTTTTCTTTAGTCCACCTTCCAGAATTTCCTGTTTTTAATGAAATTTTTCTGTGCTTCTATAACGTCTGCAAAGAACATCTTGTAGTCGCTGCGTATGTACTTTAGCAGCCTTGCGGCAGTCTCTATCCCTATCCCATAAACTGAAAGGGCGACTATCGCTCTATATCCGTATGCATCTATGAGGCTGGCCTCCTTCATCATCTCACGATATAGCTTGTTGTCTTTCTCGCGAAATGACTTACGGTTTAGCCTTTTGGTTATCAGTTCTCCATATCTGTCCTGATATATGACTATAAGTGGACTTTTACAGCTGGGACAGAGTATCTTATTTCCCTCATTTACGCGTATCTTATCGTTGAATATGTGAGAACAGAAAGTGCATATCATCTTTACGCTTTTACCATCAAACTTGTCAAACATCTTATCCATTACACTTCCTCTTTCTGGTGATGACAAAAGTTCACCATACTTGAATACTGAGAGCAGTACTGCTTTTGACATTGGAGATGGGGTCTTTTTTACCTGGCTTATCTTGATCCTGCCGGAGCGCAGGGCATCAATAAATCCTTTTGTCACTTCGATGTCAAAATAGTTCTTGTAAAGGTCGCGTGCGGTTTCTTCGAATATTGGCGAGTTCTCATAGAAGCTTACAAGGCGGCTCACCATGCTTTTTGTTATCGCAGCTTTCTTTTCGGCAACTCCGAATAATTTTGCGGCCTGTACGAATTTGTACCTGAATAGGTCCGAATCAAACACAAGGTTCCTGTCCTGCAGATTTATGTTCTTTAGTGTGTCGAACATGATTGCCGTGTCTGGCCTTCTTACTATGCTGCTATAATCAAATATTATTGCGTATGGGGTGGCTCTGACGTTTACCTTTCCTCCTGCCTGAGATGATGCTATTATTGACAGTGTACGTGCAATGAACTCGTTTGCAAGTTTTCCAAGGGGCATATATGCTATTGCACAGTTGTCTAGCTCTTCTATCGCAACGGTTTGCGGATGCGCTGAGAAGTATTTGTTATTTTCCGATATGAACGTGTTTATCTCCGTCTCTGTTTTTTGCGTGAGTTTACTGCTTATGCCAGATGTTCCTTGCCCGAGTAGATCCCAGACTTTGGCGGCTATATGGCTTGATACTGGGATGTCTTCTCCTTCCCAGTCTGGAACTGCAGCAGTTATGTCGTCGCTTGGTTCAACAAATATCGTATCTTCTTCTATGCTTATCGCTTTCCATGGAAGGCCCTTTGTTATGAATACGGATCCCTGGTCGATGTAATTATAGACAAACTCCTGATCCAGTGTGGAGACTATTCGGTTATCCATTGCCTCTTTGACAACAAAACGCGTTGAATCGGGTATAACGCTTATTGCATTTATGAAATACTTCCTGCATCTGGGTCCTGAGGATATGCTTTCCTTGTCATACTTTACTATGCGCAGATCGGAAAGCAGATTGCATACTCTCTCAAAAGTCGTTGCTTCCAATCCGTCATATATGTAGGATCGCTTCACTATTGAAAATGCCTTTGCAGCCCCGATTTCTCCATATTCCATCGCCATCGCAGAGATCTGATTAGCTAAAACGTCCAGAGCGTTGGTCTCCGCCGAATGCTTTTCGAGCTTGAGTGAAAGCGCGGCCTCAGATACGGCTATTGATTCGAGGCAGTCTAACTCGTTGTGGACTATGATTCTTCCGGTAGACATAGATAGCTCCTTGTGGCCGCCTCTTCCGACGCGCTGGATGAGCCGCGTAGCCTGCCTGGGAGAGCCATATTGGACGACAAGGTCTATGGCACCTATATCTATACCAAGTTCTAGTGAGCTTGTGGCGATTATTGCCTTGATCTCGCCGGCCTTGAACTTGTTCTCTATAGTTATTCTCTCCTCCTTGTCTATCGAACTGTGGTGTATGCCCACCTTGCCGAAGCTTCCTGTCTTGCCTAGGTGTATTAACTTACTTCCCAGCGATTCGACTGCCTGCCTTGTGTTGGCGAATATTATCGCTGCTTGCGAGTCGCGTATTAATTCGGAGACGCGTATTATTCTTGCGTATGCCTGTTGGTCGAGGCCGAACGATAGTCTGAATTCCTTGTCGTCTTTATCGGCCTTCTGGGGCATTTCTATTGTTATGTCAAGCTGTTTTTTGACGGGTGAGGAGATGGCCGTGTATTGTGACTTATTGAATAGGAACCTAGCCGCTTCTTCTATATCCCCAATTGTCGCACTTATGCCAACGCGCTGGTAGCTCCCGGCCACTTCGTATAGACGCTCAAGGGCAACGCTAAGCTGAGCCCCCCTCTTATTGTAATAGAGCTCGTGCAGCTCGTCGACTATAACCATTTTTAGATTTTTGAGGCTCTCGCGAAGAGATTTTGACATTAGGAGGTTCTGCACTGTCTCTGGTGTTGTTATTAGCATTTGGGGTGGATTGAGGACCTGCCGCCTTCTCTCCGTTTGTGTTGTGTCGCCGTGGCGTACGGATATGGTTATGCCTAGCTCGGCTGCAAACCATTCAAGACGCTTTATCAGATCCCGATTAAGGGCTCTGAGTGGAGTTATGTATATTACCACTATGCCGTGCTTGTCCTTTCCATCTATTATTCTTTTGATTGCTGGAAGTATCGTGGCTTCGGTCTTGCCGCTACCTGTCGGGGCAGTTATTATGCAGTTTTCGCCGCGGCTTATCGGAGCGATGGCTAACTTCTGTATCTCTGTAAAATCGCTAAACTTGGTTAGAAATAATTTGTATGGATCTGTCTGCATAAAGATTATTTCACTTCTGTATGTCTGCGTATCCGTACGTCGTGTTGGCTGCGCCTTTGTATGTATAGTTGAGTTTTAGTGACATTGGCACGCCAAGAGGTATAATTGATGAATTAATCTGTTTGCCGTAGTTATAGCATGGGAATGACACGGCTGCGCTCTTGGTGCGCTGCAGAACAGTGCCTATTTTGTAAGATGTGAAGTTGCCAAGCATCACGCATCCGATGCTGTTAATCGTGACTGTGTTGTTGAGCGGGTTGGTTATGTTAAGGCTTACTTTCAGGGTTGTGGCATTTGATGCAAATGCTGGATTACTGCATAGAAGTCCTGCGCCGAAGCCGCATTTGTTTGCATATGCAGATACATAAGTTACCTTTGCGCCTGGGAATGAGTATTCTTTTGAGATGTTTATTGCATAGTTGAATGCTGGGGTAGTCGTGTTCTGTGTTGGTATGTACCAAATAGTGGTGTTGTATTCTCCCTTGAGGGTGCTTATCTTGTTTAGTATTGTGTTGCCCTGGTAAAGCGCCTGCAAGCAGTATGAGGTGTTTGAGAGGTTCAGTATATTGCCGTAGCATGTGCTGTCTAGTACGCCGTTGTATGAAATGCTCTCGAAGTATAGTGCGTTCTGCGTTGCTGTTATGCTTCCAGCAAATGAAAGATTGTCTACATAGCCGGAATAATTGAGAATTGATGAATTCCTTGTCTTGAGTGTATAATAGAGGGTGTTTGGATTTAGTGTGTTATTTGTGGGTTTTATGTATGAAGTGCAGTTGTCCCCTCCAAGCGAAACAAGTAGCTTTGTACATCCT
>DAIDLJ010000003.1:0-38026 GCA_027449585.1 Microcaldota archaeon
CTGGCGCTCAGAAACATGAGCATGCAGTTCGTTTATGACGGCTTTGAAATAAATAACAGCAGCAACGATTCGCTTAGCAATGACGCAGTGACACGATTCTCCGCCCAGGCGTTCTCATTTGTAGGCATGAACTACAGCAAGGTGATAGATAGCAAGGCCAATATTGGAGGCACTTGACATAATAGGATACAGAAAAGAAGTATAAAACTGGGTAGAGTGCGCATAAAATTGCTTTGATTTAATGACACCAGTAGGGTTAAGGATGACCTGTAAGCTCCGCTATTATTTGCCATAAAACTGCTCCCCAATTGTTGTTTCTAACGAACTGCGTGATTGTTTTATGCAATATATAGATATTTCTATGATTAGATAGGTTATTAATTCTAATCCAGAGGAGATGACGAGTGTTTTCCATAATTATGGTATGACTATATTGAACCTTTGCTCATATCCTAAAGAATTTCCTTATCGCATCCAGAATGTTGGAGATAACACTGTTCTTTGGCTCCACGGTTCTTGACATACTTGCACCCTTCTTAGCGGCGTAGAACCTTACCAGAATATTCATGGCTACTGAGAACGTAGACCTCGGAGCCATGATCATGATAGGTATATGCGATGACTCACTGAATTCGACCTTTGGATCCTCTGGTATTGATACTATCGACCTACCATCGTATCCTGATTCTATCTCTGTTGCCGAGAGCTCGTATTTGTTGCCTCTAACTCTATTTATTATTAAGTTGTGCTGTAGATGGTGCTTATCATATATTTTTGAGAGGCGTATTGAGCTAGCTACCGATGCCATTGCAGGAGTTGACACTATTAGTGCTTCGTTGTAGAGCTCTGGCACGGCAGATGGAGCGTATCCTGGAGGCGTATCTACTATTACAAAATCGTAATCGCCCTCCTTGGTTATCTTTTTTATGAGGTTTTTCATCTCTTTGTCAGATGGATAATCCCTTGGGGTCTGTGTACCGGGAAGTATATCTATTCCACTGACATCATGCCGTACTATAACGCGCTTTAACGTAGCCTTATTATCCATGACTTCCGAAATGCCTATGTTGACCTCTTCTATTCCAAGAAAGAAGGATACTGCAGGAGAGATTACATCCGAGTCTACAAGTAGAACCTTGTAATTCAATAGGCCCAGCGCTGTCGCAAGATTCACGGCTATGGTTGTCTTTCCTACGCCGCCTTTTTGCGACGACACTCTTAAGAAAAATGGTTTGTTCATAACGATTTCAACAGAGATTAATTATAGCACATTTAATACATGGCACATATGCACGTTAATTTATATAAAGATTAAGGTAATTGTGCTGTGTTTACTAATTCCTCTCGATGTGCCAAAAACACTAAAAATCAGTCAGACGACAATAATTTTTATCAAGAATCAGATGGCACAGTAATAATTAGTCAACATAGCAGGTAATTGCGGGAGGTGAGATTTGAACTCACGTATCCACAAAGGAAACAGGCCCTGAACCTGTCGCATTTGACCAAGCTCTGCCACCCCCGCACGGCAGATTCTATTTGTTCAGAAATAATATTAAAGCTCACGCACGATTAAGAATTGTGGTTTTTTGCTAATAGGAATAGTCGGAGCGCCAAACAAGGGCAAGAGCACCATCTTCTCTGCAATGACATCCCAGGACGTTGAGATAGCCGACTACGCCTTCACGACGATAAAGCCCAATCTTGGCGTGACTCACGCTTCGCACCCGTGCGCTGAAGCTGAACTAGGTGTGAAGTGCACGCCGAGGAACTCTGCATGCTCCGGCGGGATAAGGATGATACCTGCAAACGTTATAGACGTAGCGGGGTTGGTGCCTGGAGCCCATCTTGGCAAGGGTAGGGGAAACCAGTTCCTAAACGACCTTGTGAGCGCAGATGTGCTTGTGCAGGTGGTGGACCTTAGCGGAAGGACCGACGAGAACGGAGCGCCATGCGAAGGCTGCGACCCTGCACTTGAGGTAAAGATGATACGCGATGAGATGGCCGAGTGGCTCGCCGAGATAGTAATGAGGCACAAGAACACGCTCCTGCGCAGGCCTGATGGAGATGCGGCCATAGTCGAACTGCTCTCTGGTTTCAAGACGGATGTTGAACAGATAAGGAAGGCTGCAGAAAAGAGCGCAGTAATACTCTCAAATACCAACTGGGATAGGGAGATGGCAAGGAGGTTTGCACTGGTACTTCTCTCTCTAAATAAGCCAATAATTGTTGCTGCAAACAAAGCTGACCAGGCAGCTGAAGGTGCGTACGAAGCGCTAAGGAAAAGGCTTGGGGATTCCGTCGTGATAAAATGCTCAGCTGCAATAGAGCTTGCGCTTGTGAAGGCCGCAAAGGCAGGGATCATAGACTACTCGCCCGGAGCAAAGGGCTTTAGCATAATCAAGGAGACCAGCACCGAGCAGAAGAGGGCGCTGGAATATATGAATGGCTACTTAAAAGCAAACGGAGGAACAGGGGTGCAGGAGGTTGTCAACACTGCTGTCTTCGGGGCTCTTGACAACATAGTAGTCTATCCTGTGGAGGATGAGACGCACTACTCGGACCATTCCGGAAACGTGCTTCCCGATGCCATACTCATGAAGAGAGGATCTACGGCACAGGACCTTGCATTCAAGGTGCATAGCGACATAGGGAAGGGGATGAAGTACGCAGTGGACGCAAGGCGCAAGATCAGGGTTCAAAAGGAGTATGAGCTGCATGACGGCGACGTCATAAGGATAATTAGCACCGCTAAGTGATTACTAATTTATCCGACCTTCTTGAGGAAGGAGAGCAGTGCAAAGGATTCCAGCGTTGCGATAAATACCATTATCGGGACTACGATGTCCTGGGTGACAAGCGCCTCCTTTGAGACGTACTGCATCGTGAGATAGCTTACTACCATGTAGATCACTATTATCGCTATCAGGTATACCAGCGAGGCATATATGCCGTTTAGAAGCCCTGCCTTGGTGGCGCTCTTTGCCGATGTCGCCTTCCTGCCGACATCTGACCCGATCATTGCACCGATTATCAGAGGCAAAACGACCATGCCTGGGAACTGGAGTATGAACCGTATGTAATTGTCCGAGAGAGTATAGGTAAAGGTGCCCTGCGCGATGAATGGAGTATCCGCAAGTATTATGTTAAGCACCACGGCTACCGAGAGCAGAAATATCCATACGAACATCGGCTCGTATATCCTTACGTCTCCCTGCATTCCGGATTTTCTTGGATGCTCTTCTTCATCCTCGGAGTCAGAGGAGACATTCTTTGCCATGAATCTGATTTATATCCAAAGATTAAAAGGTTTTGTGCATGCAGCGCAATGGAAACATTTTAAATGTTTTGACACAGATAATGATTTGGTTGAAATGGCATCATTGAACACTCCGCAGTCGCAGGCAGGCGTACTTAGCTTCTACGATGCGCCTGAAAGAGGACCGCAGCTCAATGTCAAGATCTTCCTCGCAGTAGTTGTCATATTCATAGTGCTTGTGCTGGTCCTTGACCATGCAGCAATAGCCTGACGCTTTTAGGCTATTGAGAAGAGCTCCTTCTTCCTCTCCATCACGTCGCCACTCTCGGAGAGTATGCAGAGTATCCCACGGGCCCCCTCCTCATCCATGCCCAACTCCTTGGATATGTCAGCAAGCTTGTAGCTCCTCTCCCTTAGCTTCTTTAGTATGCTCTGGGCGTACTTGTCGAAATAGGTCCTTGAGAGTATGTAGAACTCGCGGTTCTTGCTAAACGACCTTGTGCCAAGCACCTGCCCGTGCCTTATGCTCTGCTCAAGGAGCAACGAGACCTTGCTAGCCTCGGCCTCTGTCTGGAGCACAATGAATCCGTTCTTTTGAAGGTCTGCGATGCTGTCATCCTGGCCTGGCTGCGGCGCTGCCTTTGGAACGACGAAGTTGTATGGCTCCTCCTTCGCAGGAGGCCTCTTTCTCATCAGGAAGCGGTCATATATGCTCTTTGGTATGCTGTAGTGGTCCTTTCCATCTTTTCCCTTGAACCTGCCAACCGCACTGTTGGCTACCAGCTTCTGGAAGACCTTCCTTTCGGATTCATTTAGTATTTTAAGTATGCTCTCCTGCGTACGGTTCTCGTAGCGGATTGTGTCGAGCTTCCTAAGTACGCTAAGCTCCTCCTGCGAAGGTTGATACTGGCCTTCAACTAATGCTGGAGAGAAACTTGCAGCCTGCCTGGCAGGAGACCTTGCCTCTTCAGGTTTTGGCTGGCCCTGCAGCATGCTTACTATGTCGGAATTCTTTAGGAAGAGAAACGACTTGTTCTCCGCCTTGAAGAAGCCCACCTCGTCGCCGTCCTTTATCTTGAGCGAGCTTATCACGTCGAGCGGCAGGTATATGACTAGCTTACCGTTCTTTGATTTGTATACCTTTACTATAGAAACACCAGCAGGTATTAAACCTTGCAATAATATATACGGATAGCAATTATAAAAGCATTTGGCGTGCGGGACATGTCTGGTAAATACGAGCTTCTTGGCAGGAGAGATCTTGACGCAGCATCAAGGCCGCTGCGCCTTTATGCAGACAAGCGTGAACGAGGTACTGCGCTTATAGTAGGCGGGAGCTCGAGGTTCCACGGCGCGCCGGTCCTTGCTTCACTTGCTGCGCTGCGCACTGGCGCAGGATACGTAAAGACGTTTGTGCCTGGGGCGGTTGTTGACCCTGTGCGCAGGCTCTCCCCAAATATAATAGTCGCAGCGCTTGGAACAAGGCAGATACGCTTCAATAGAGAGATAAAAAAGGAGATAGCAAGGTCTAATGCCATTGCCATTGGTATGGGGATTGGGATTGAGAGTTCTGCTCTATCCTGCTCCAGGAGAATAATAGATAGCAGCATAGGAAACAAAAAGACAGTCGTGGTTGATGCGGATGCGCTCAGGGCACTGGGTGATATCGGATTCTCTGCGCGCAATGGGTCAATAATAGCAACCCCTCACGATGGAGAGTTTCGCATGATCACAGGCGCAAGGCCGTCGACCGACTTTTCAGCGCGTATAAAGGACGCTGCATCTCTTGCAGCCAAAAAAGGCATCGTAGTCGTATTAAAGGGCCACAAGACGATAGTTACTGACGGGGAGAGGACGAGAGTGTGCAGGCCCAGTAGCGCGGCGCTTGCTACGATGGGCTCCGGGGATGTGCTTTCAGGGATAATATGCGGGTACGCAGCTCAAGGGGCGACGGCCTTCCAAGCTGCATGCGCAGGAGTCTATCTGCATGCTGCCATAGGCGATAGACTTGCAAAGAAGATGGGCGTGCACGTAATAGCTGCTGATCTTGTTGATGCAATACCACTAGCTATAAAAGAGTTTGATAAGAGTTATTGAGTGAGTGCAATGGCTCTTGAGATTAAGAAGCAGATATACGACAGCGTGCACGGCTACATAGGCCTTACGGAGACGGAGCTGAAGGTGATAAATAGCCCACTCTTCCAGAGGCTAAAGAGCATAACCTGCCTGGGCACTGTCAATTTCGTCTACCCTGGAGCGACCAACAACAGGCTGGAGCACAGCCTCGGCACAATGTTCATGATGCAGCAGTTTCTCTCGCACGTGCGCGTGAACGGCAGCATAGTAGATGACAAGGATACGGTGCAGAGAATGCGGCTCGCTGCTCTGCTCCACGACATCGGCCATTATCCGCTATCTCACACGACGGAGCACGTTATAATGAAGAAACTCGGCGGAAGGAGCCATGAGGAGTTCGGCAAGCAGATGATAAAGAGGTTCTTCTCCGAGGAGCTTTCTGGATACGACATGGAGGAGATAACCAAGACCATAAGCGGCGGAGAGGGAGGAGACATGGGCATGCTGCTCTCGTCTGCCTTCGATGCGGACAAGGCAGACTATCTACTAAGGGATGCCTACCACACCGGAGTCGGATATGGGAATGTTGGCATACAGAGGCTGATAAGGATAGCCTCATTTGATAAGGGCAGGATAATATTCGACAAGGACGAGGCCGCAGTAGAGAGCTTCCTACTAGGCAGATACCACATGTTTAGGTCGGTATATCACCATAAGACCAGCGTAGCCTTCGAGCTTATGATAGAGCGCATATTCGAGCTGCTTGTGCAGGAGGGAAGAATAAAGCACCCAAACGACCTCTATGAATCCGGAGACGAGATGGACCTGCTCGCATATGACGACCACATGCTATACGCGTCTATGCACAACTACCTAAGTGGCGGATCCAACGCATTCCTAAAGGAGCTAATACGCATGTTCCTGCTTAGAAAGCCGATATCGGTTGCTTACATAAATCCTCTCCCGGAGGACGTAGAGGACACATCCGAAGAGAACAAAATGATAAAGGAGATGACCTACAATGATGCACGGATAAAGGATTTCTCCTCGAGGATGGGGATAGATGACGCCGGCTGGATCTTCCCGGTCTATCTCAGGCCGCTGGGCATAATAGACGACAAGTCTCCGATATACATAAGGGACAGGGGATCGGTCAGCAACATACTAAAGAGCAACGGATTGGTAATGCAGATGATAGGAAAGAAGAAGCTCTACGATGCAAGGATCTATACGCACCCAAAGTACAAGGTGAGGCTGTCCAAGGCGATGTCGGCTCTTAAGAGTGATTCTGATGGAGTCTCCTAGCGAGAGCGTAAGGCTCTGGTTCGCCTCTGCTATAGCTGCAGTGGTAGAGAAGAAGTATCCAGGATCAGGCATAGACAATGCGCAGGTGCTTAATTCAATCTCCGTTCCAAAGAAGGAGTTCGGTGACCTAAGCAGCTCAATTGCAATAAGGCTCTCGAAGATTGCAAAGAAGAGCCCGAGAGAGATCGCATCGGAGATATCCACTGCGCTTGAGAGGACTGACCTTGTCAAGGAAGTCTTGGAAGCTGGAGGATATGTAAACCTGATGCTCGATGAACAGAAATATTCAAAGATAGTATTTGATGCAGTAAATACGGCGGGCAAAAAGTACGGTGCGAACCATGACGGGAATGGCCGCACTGTGCTCATAGAGTTTCCCGCAGTCAATCCTAACAAGCCCTGGCACATAGGCCATCTAAGGAACGCGCTTTTGGGGGACTCGATATCGCGCATACTGGACTTTTGCTCCTATAACGTAGAGAGGGAAGACTACATAGATGACCTCGGGCTTCAGATAGCCGAGATAGTCTGGGGAAGCAGGAATCTGCCGCAGGAGCCTGTCAACAAGAAATTCGACCAGTGGCTAGGGGAGCAGTACGTCAAGGTAAATAGGATGATGGAGGAGAGGAATGCCAAGGCAGAGATATCAGAGGTACTTAAGAGGATGGAGGAGCCTGGAACGTTGGAGGCGGTGGCAGCGCGCGACATGTCGATGAAGTGCGTGAGAGCGCAGTATGAGACTGCTGCGGCTTATGGGATATATCACGATGTAATGGTCTGGGAGAGCGACATCGTGCATGCCAAGCTCCTGGATAAGGCGCTTAAGATAGGTATTGACTCTGGCGCGCTGGAAAGACCGGCGCAAGGCAAGAACGCCGGATGCCTTGTCATGAACCTTGACAAGGCGCGTGAGTTCGGCAAGGCCTTCGAGAATCCTAACGAGCATGAAAAGGTGATAGTTAGAAGCGACGGCACTGCGACGTACGTTGCAAAGGACATGGCTTTCCACATGTGGAAGCTGGGCATACTCGATGCAGACTTCAGGTATGCAAACCTCGGAATGCAGGCAAACGGCGTGGCGCTTTATTCGACTGCAAGTAAAGGAGAGGAGATGGACTTTGGCAGGGCTGACATTGTCGTAAACATCATAGGATCCGCGCAAAAGTATCCGCAGCTTATACTCAAAGCCATGCTGAGCCTGGCAGGATATCCCAAGAAGGCTGCAAGCATAGTCCACGTGGCGTATGGAGAGGTGAGCGTGGATTCGGGATCGCTTAGCGGAAGAAGCGGTGGCTGGATGGGAGAAGAGAAGGCATACACCGCAGACGTACTGCTTGAAGAGGCGCAGAAGAAGGCGCTTGAAGCCACGGAGAAGAGCAAGAAGATAGATGATAGCAGCAAGATAAGCAGCATATCCCAGGAGATAGGCAAGGCGGCGATAAAGTTCGAGTACCTAAGGGTCTCGCCTGAAAAACCGGTTGTCTTCTCATGGAGCAGCGCGCTGAACTTCGAGGGAAACAGCGGCCCCTACTGCATGTACTCCTACGCCAGAGCTGGCAGAATACTAAAGAAGGGAGGGTATTCTGGAATGGCTAAGCGGCAGGATTCCGATCTGATTTACAAGTCTGCGACAAGAGGCCAGGATTTCGAACTCGTCAAGCTCATAGGCGGCGCGGGCGAGGTGGTGAAGAAGGCGGCGGCAGGGTATACCACAAGCGTAATTGCGGATTATGTTATAGACCTTACATCTACGTTTAGCAGATTCTATGAGAGCATGCACGTGCTTGGAGACGAGTCCAAGGAGTACCGCATGGAGCTTGTGCACATTTACATGACGACGCTCTCAAACATGCTTGCACTGCTAGGCATAGGTACGGTTGATGAGATGTAGAGCAAGGAGTAGCAGAAAAACATTAAGAAGGTATTATCAGGTTTAATTCTACAGACCGATGCTTATGATAGTAAAAACCCAGATGCTGCGCTCCATGGCTGATCACGAAGACATCATGGCACATAGGCTTATGGCAAGCGGTGATGTACAAGGCGCAAAGCTGTTCTGGTCCTCTGCCTCAGCAAAATACGAATATCTTGCCAGGGAGTTTAGGGGAGATTCCAGGATGAACCTGCTCAATCTTTCACGTGAAATTGCCAGGCGCGCGCAGGACAGTCGGGCAGTGTATAGGATATCGTCCAAGATACTTGCGGTGATGGTATCGCCTGATGGCGAATTGCCAGTCATGGAACTTAGGCCGGAAACCATAAGCGCAGAACCAGTAAGGGACTGCCCAAAGACGCATGAATTGATAGAGAAGGATTCTGGCAGTGCAAAGTATGTTTACAGGGTGGAGATACCATTTGAAAATTCGGCAAGGAATCAGTTCGCCGAGTTCAGGCGAAGGTTCCCTCCAGGATTACTAACAGATATGCTCGCTGGCTCTGTTAGGCAGACAATCTGGGTGCGCGACAGCGCAGAGAGCGGCCTGCTTAACGTTGGTTTTCAATACAAGCATACAGGGTATCTGAAGATCTTCTCAACCCATCCCAAAGAGAAGCATGAGTACATGAAGGGCATCATAAACACCTATGGCGCAAGCCTCGACAGGATATTCCAGAATCTAAAGAGATGACCGCGGATAATAGCAGAAAAGTTTTAAAAACAGTTTTTACCCTTATCAAGCAATTGCGGTTGCATGGATAAGCTCACAAAAAATAGAATGACATATCTTCTGGCGCACTATGAGGGGGTTGTTGCTGGGAGGATACTTGATGCAGGCAACGCACGTGGTGCAAGGCCGCTCTTTGGTAGCGCGATAAACAAGTACGAGCACATAGCCTCCATGAACGACGAGGAGGAGAGGATGTCGATGCTAAATGAGGCGCTAAAACTCGCAAGGCGCTCTGGAGACAACGCAAATACATATAGACTGCTAAATACCATATCAAGGCTCATCATAAATCCAGATTCGGGCATGGCTTATGTGGAGATAAAGCCGGGCAAGATCGACATGCAGCCTATTCGCAATGCCATAATGAAGACATATGCAAATGCGATTTGCGGCAGCGAAAGCTATGTGTACCGGGTGGAGTTGAACAGGGATGGCTTCAACAGGCTAGCAGTGCTCTTCGATGACAGCGAGCTTGGCACTCTTATCGCCGATGCCAAAGGCAAGTACTTGGGAGATGGGGGAGTACAGGTAAATGATGGGCAAGTAATGGGCGTCGCAATCAAGTTTGAATACAACTACAGCGGATATCTAGCCATATCCTCCAAACATTCTGCCCAACATCGCAGGTATGTTGAGAATGTCATCAACGTTTATGGCACAGCGCTGGACGGAATAGTTTCTGGATTAAATACACTGCAGTGGGCTGAAAAATCCAGTAAACCTTAAATATGATGACAATGATTTAACCAGGTGGATGTGTAATGGAGGTAATTACAAAAAGCAAGATGCTTGACATGCTCGCCAGGTGCGAGATGGGGCTCGCCGAGAGGAGATTTGAGGAAGGCAGCATGGAGACTGCTAAGCTTCTCTTTGCAGATTCTTCAAGGAAGTATGCATATATCGCATCGACCAGGGAGAAGAATGCCGATAGCATGCGCACCCTTGAACACGCGCTAAAGCTCGCTGTAAGAGGCGAGAGTCCAAAGGAGATATATCGCATAACTAGCAGGATAGTTGAACTGGAGATGTTTCCTGAAAGGAGGCTTGTGATGGCAGAGCTTAGGGGAGACGGAGTCGAACTCCCTGGCACCACTTTTATACGCGGTATACCTAAAATTACAGAGATACACTCTACGGAAATGTCGTATTACAAATACATAATAGATATGCGCAATGGCAACTTCGAAAGACTGCTGGCAGCGGCGGAGGATAGTGATATGAAGAGGGTGCTCCTCAACCTCACTAGGGAGCAGGCAAAGGTAGTGGATGGGTCACTGGAGAATGCTGAGGTCACGCTTAACTACGCTGTGCCGCTGGAATTCATCGACATATCATCAAAGCACAGAAGAGAAAATTCGGATTATATAAAGAACATGATAAACGTGCTTAGCGGAGGTTTTGAGCTTCTGCTTAAATGAGAATTGCAGTTCGCAGGCACCAAAGATACCGGTGCAAATCAGAAGGTCTCTGGTTTTGGCCACTCTATATCGGCAGGTGCATAAATCTCTGTTGCAGTAGTGCTGAATGCGCTCATCCTGCTATATACCATTGTGGATGAAGCTATTAGGAGTATGACGCTTGAAATCAGTGGATAAGTGATGCTTGTGCTTAGGTACTGATAAGCCATCAGGAAGGCCGAACCGAAGGTCGAGACAAAGGCTATTGCGAAAAGTACCAGCGAGTTCCTCAGCAATGATATCGCGCTGGCGATGCCGACTGCCATTACTATTATGTCAGCAGCAGGGAATGTGTAGAGCGAGTTGAAGTTTATTATGAAGTTTGCAATTCCGTGCTGCAGCGCAACCTGCGCTATGAACTGGGTCTGACTATGCGTGAAATAGAAGAGCACGATGGCATTTATCAGTACAAGGGCCGAAGAGAACGCGGATATTGCATTGTTTCTAGGAGCCTCTGTCACCTCCTCGTTTTCCACTCTCATTGCCGCATCAATGTCATTTAGGCAATAGCTCTTGCCTTTATACTCCACAAGATCGACAAAACAGTAAGGAAGACTGTCTGTGGCGCAGTACCCGTATGCAGATCGCCATGGATGGTTTATGCATGTCTTGTTGCGTATGTCATCCTTAGGAGCCATGCTAGGCCGTTGCTCCGGCGCGCTTTGCACCGGCTTTGGAGTGGGCTTGGGATTTTCTGGGACCGGCTGTGGCTCTACTTCTTGTTTTTCAATTTTTGGCGCCGACTTTGGAGTTTCTGTGACTGGCTCCTCTTTTTTCTGCTTCTGCTGGACGTTTATTCCTCTGCTCTTGAAGATCAAAAGATCGGAGAAGTCTTCAGAGCCCAATATCCCACCAGCCCATCAGCGCATCACGTTCTTCCAAATCTTGCCGCATGCCTTGCTGCCTGCTCTGCCTTCCTCTGGAAGACTCCCTGGTGCTTAGCGCAGCTTATGCAGTAGTAGACCTTGCGTGTCGTCATGAATTTAGTATCCTTGTTGTTCATGTCGATTCCGTACCTTATCACTCTTTCGTCCATGACTGCCTTGGCTCTTGATACAGTTCTTCCGCAATTGTTGCATCTTACTAACGATTCGCTTCCTCTCATTTTATCGCCTGTGAATTACGATAGTATATCTTTTGTATAGATATTTAAATATGCTAGTGGCATTATTGTAAATGTATATCAGGCGATATTATCAAGATCCTTATAATAACCAACATACAGGATGCGGCTGACAGGATAACTGATTCTATAGACTTTGGCGGAGCGACTGTTGTTTCCAAGGAAGTGGATGGCGACGTGCGGGCATTGGCAAAGTACACCGCATCGCTCTTCTCAAGCGGAGGTTATGACTTTGCCATAGTTGTCGTCGACAATACTGTGGCGGCAAGCATCGCACTCAACAAGTATGAGGGTATAACTTCCGCGGTATGCCATGACGCAGACGAGGCAAGAGCGGCGAAGTCACAGGATGTCAACGCAGTCATAATAAAACATAGCAACATTGACGACGCAGATGCAATAGTCAACGCATTCGCAAAAGGGATGGGAATGCAACTCAAGATCAAGCTTCCTGAGGTGCAGCTGCCGCAGATAAAGATGCAGAAAGAAGAAGTGCAGGTACAGCGCAAACCGCCTGTTGCGATTAAAAAGCAGGCTGCCGTGCAGCCTGCAAAGCAGCAAGCATATGATGAGTCAATGCCTGCAAGACCAGGAGTCATGGGATGGATAAAGGACTCGCTTGGAATAGTCGACGTCCAGGAAGATGAGACGCAGGTAAAGAAGAAGGAGAAGAAGGCCCAGCAGTGATCTGCATGAATACTTTAATGTGCTTGAATATCTCCAGGGTTATACTTCCGGCAGTGAGGATAAATATAGCAAAGCAGCTTGATGGCAAGTACGACCTGAGGCAGATCGAGATAGCCAGGCGGCTGGGCGTAGCGCAGGTTGCGGTGAGCAAGTACCTTAGCGGCAAGTACTCCGAGTCCCTAAAGAGGGCAGTTGACAAGATAGAGAGATCAGGCATTGTGGATAGCGCAGTGATAAGGCTCGTGAAGATGGACAGCGCTCAGGAGATTGACGCGGTAGTGAACGAGCTGTGCACTAGGATAGCCACTGATAATTTGGTGAATTAAATGACAGAAGAATTGAATCCTTTCAAGATAGCGCAGCAGGAGCTTGATTCCGCAGCCGAAATAATGAATCTTGACAAGACGGCACATACCTTGTTAAGGGAACCTAAACGCATAATCAACTTCAACATACCTGTGAAGATGCGCGATGGGGAGACGAAAGTCTTCAACGGATTTAGGGTGCTCTACAACGATGCGCGCGGGCCTGGAAAAGGTGGCATAAGATTCCATCCTCTCGAGAGCCTTGACACCGTGAAAGCACTGGCAGCATGGATGACATGGAAGACCTCCCTTGCCAACATACCTTTTGGAGGCGCAAAAGGAGGAGTGATATGCGATACGAAGAACATGAATGCCTACGAGCTTGAAAATCTCTCCAGAGGATATATAAGGGCTCTTGGAAGGGCAGTAGGACCGAAGGTTGACGTTCCGGCCCCCGACGTATACACAAATCCGCAGATAATGGCATGGATGATGGACGAGTACACAAAGATAGTTGGCCATGAAGAACCGGCAATGATAACCGGAAAACCTCTCGAAGTGGGAGGCTCCGAGGGAAGGTTCAATTCGACGGCAATGGGCGGCATGTATGTGCTTAGAGAATCTGCAAGGATGATAAATCTTAATCTAAAGGACTCGAAGGTTGTCATACAGGGATTCGGAAACGCCGGAATGTTTGCATTTGACATAGCCACAAGGCTTTCCGGTGCCAAGGTCGTTGGGATAAGCGACTCGGAAGGAGGCATATACGACCCAAACGGGATAGACTACAACAAGCTCGTCGATGCCAAGAAGAAGACCGGCAAGGTTCAGGGATATGACAAGGGAGAGAAGATAACCAACGAGCAGCTCCTTGAGCTTGACGCAGATGTGATTATACCTTCGGCAATAGAGAACCAGATAACATCAGCCAACGCCGACAGAATAAAGGCCAAGATAGTTCTTGAACTGGCCAATGGGCCAGTCACCCCGGAGGCTGATGCAATCCTGTTCGAGAGAGGAGTGCTAGACATGCCGGACTTCCTTGTGAATTCTGGTGGAGTGATAGTATCGTACTTCGAATGGGCGCAGAACATGGCCGGATACTACTGGACAGAAGATGAAGTGTACAAGAAGCTTGATGCGATAATCACACGGTCCTTCAATGAAGTGACCGCTACGCAAAAGGACTACGCAAGCCGGGGCAAGAAGATAAGCCCTAGGACCGGCGCATACATAGTCGCAGTGGACAGGGTTGCAAGGGCCATGAAGCTGCGCGGATGGTACTGAACTTAGCGCATTGACGCTGAGCTTACCAGCTTAATCAGCTCGCCCTTGTCGGCATTCTCTATGAAGAAGAAGTGCTTGGAGACCTTCTGCAGTACGGCAAGGTACCTTTGCACATAGTCAGACATATTGTTGCCACGGTTTATGTAGACGGTTATCAGGTCAGCCTTTGCCTCGGCAAGATGCCGATTTAGGTTAACCATGTCTATTTGCGCCTCTCCGTCTGTTATTAGTATTATCTCCTTCTTCTTTCGTGACCTATCCTTGGCCAGGTCATTGCATGCAGCAATTACGGCCTTTTCTATGTTGGTTCCGCCTGACACAGCCACCCTGCGCATAAGCTGCGCGACCATGTCCTTCTTGTCGCGCCGCTCGTTCTTGAGCACGGTTATCGGGTCGTACACCACATCGTCGAAGTAAGTCAGATAGAAATCCCCTTTCTCCTTGACCGCTGAGATGTATAACGAAAGGGCTACAGCCTTTGCGAATATCAGCTTGTCGGCGCTCATGCTGCTTGACTTGTCGAACAGAACATACCTGGTCTTCTCGTTCTCTCGTATGCTCCTGTCGTATTTGGGCAGCCTCCTGTGCGCGTACAATGCGTAAAGCAGCTCGTCAGGATAGGCGAATGCGGATGGCACCGCGGCTGCAAAGTCACCGCCGATTGTAAAGCCGTTATATTCGCCTCTCGAGAATCTTGCCTTCTCCTTGGACTCTGACGATGCATTTGGAGAGCCGTTTAGAAGCTTGATTAGGTTCCTTATGTTAGTCTTGCTAAAGAGCATGTCTACAAGCGGATCGTGCTGGTTGAAGTCAAGAGTCCCTGCGCCGTGCCCTGCCATGTCCATCTGCTGCTTGAGCTTTTCGGGATCTGCACCTTCTTTGCCGGTCATGTTTGAGGCGTTCTGCGCGGCCTGCTCTGGAACGCTTCCGCTGGAGTCCTTGGTCCTGTTGGCCATGCTATTCTTAAGCTGGTCCATGAGGTCCTTGAGCTGCTGCTGCGTTGTGCTCTGCTCGATTAGTTTTTGTAGTAGCTCGGCGGCATCAGTCCTGTCGCTTAGCGATTGAAGGCTCTCCGGTGCACCTTGACCACGGCCCTGCCCCGGTTGTCCCGAACTTGGCTGTCCCTGACCGGATTGGTCCTGCATTCCATTGGAATTTTGCTGGCCCGTCTGCCCCTGCTGTCCTTGCTGCCCCTGCTGACCCTCCTGGCCCTCGCCGTTCTGACCCTGCTGCTTTGCCATCTCTTCAAGAGCCTTGATCAGGTTTATTGCAAGGTTTATTGCAGCGGCAGTGCTTGACTCTGCATTTGCCACGGTGTTTACCCGAAACCCCGACTTGTTTAGCTGCTGGAGCAGATTTGATATAGTCTCAAAGTAGTCCTTGTTTTCCTGCGGATAGTTCTCCGTGAGCTGCGGCGATGGCAAAAAGAGCATGTTAAACAGATCGACCATAAGCACGCTCGATACCTTGTGACCGGTGAGTGCCGCGACTACATATGCCATGTCCTCTGCGCGATACT
Organism: Microcaldota archaeon; assembly: GCA_027449585.1. GTDB lineage: Archaea > Micrarchaeota > Micrarchaeia > Micrarchaeales > CABMGC01 > JAJZNA01. The sequence goes on from DAIDLJ010000003.1 coordinate 15,685, forward strand.
TTCCCTCCGCGGAGGTGGGGCTCACGCCCTTTATTGCACTTACTGAGATCTTCTCGTTTACCTTGCCTTCCTGCTTTACGGCTAAGGCCATTAACTTGCCACCTTATTTCTCTCCACTGCCACGAGTTCGGCGGTCTTCGCCTTTCTCTGCTCGTTTAAAAGATTTAGTATGTCTGCCTGCTCGGCTATGTTCTTTAGCAGCTCCCTTGCGCTCTTTCGCAGCTCCTTGTTTGAGTGCTTCTTTAGAAGGTCCCTTGCATAGGAAGTTGCGGACGCGAGCGTCTCCAGATCCGATGCTATGTCCTGTGATGCCGATGGATCCTCCCTTAAGGCCTTAGTTCCCAGAAGTATGTTCTCGTTGAGCTTGCCTAGCCTGTTGAGGTGGTTGACTGGAGAGATAAGGTCATTTAGTTTCTCCGTGACGGTTTTGCTCTCTTCCTCGTCTGCAGGCAGGATGTACTTGAGCACTGCGAGGTCTTCCACAGTCGCGCTCTTCCTTCCGTCTAGCATCGCGCTTGCTGCTATCATCTTCAGAGTCTTGCCTATTCTCCTGTCCGTGAAGTTTATGTGGTGCCTTTCATTGACCTCTATAAGAATCTTAAGAAGGTCATCCCTTATCCTTGATGTATCGACCTCTTTTATCTTGTCGTAGAGCTGTGTTAGGTCTGAGGCAGATATGGCAGTCTTAGTTACCTTTGTGCTGCCAGCAAATTCTGCATTGAATGTCGCAGTTATAAGTTCTGACCAATACTTTTTTTCAACAGGTGTTATGAAGTGCCTGAGAAGGAACCGGTCATAGAATGCCTGATCCTCCTCATCGTAGGAAACAAAATTTGTGGCGCTTATTATCGACCTTATCGGAACGTCCACAACCTTCTCCCCGTTGAACATCTTCCTCTCGTTCATTATGGAAAGCAGTGTGTCCCTTATCGCTGATCCGCCCCTGAATATCTCGTCTATGAAAGCAAGCTCTGCTTCTGGAAGCATGCCCTTTGTAACCATGCGATAGGCACTCTCCTTTGTAAGTGCAGGGATGTCCAGCGGCCCGAAGAGCTCCTCTGGAGCAGTGAACTTGCTTAGCTGCCTCTTGAAGAATTTTGAATCGGTAAGCTCTCCTGCCCTCATTGCAAGCGCAGACTTTGCAGTGCCGGGCTCGCTTACAAATATTATGTTCTCTCTGGTTATGAGCGCTAGGGCTATTAGCCTTGCCTCTTCCTCTTTGTTAACAAATGGCTCTGAGAGCTGCCTTGAAAACTCCTTTACCTTTGCAAAGAGCTGCGCATCCGTAGCCACGTTTGCCGCAGGCGCATCATTTGGTCGGACCTGCTCCTTTAACTCTGCACTCTGGTTTACTTTCCTCTTGAAAAGATTGCTAAAACCCATAGGCCAACAGTATAGTCTTCTTTGAATGCTATTTAAACATTTACTGCAAATTTCCAGTTATTTTCCTTTATTGAAATGCTTCAAGAGCCCTTCAATCCCCATGGAGTTTATGACGCGCTCACTTGATAGCCAGCCCCTTTTCGCGGTGCTTACCCCATAGCGCATAAACATAAGGTCAGTTGTGCTGTGAGAATCGGTATCTATAGAGAACATTACCCGGTATTCCCTGGCTTTTATTATATTCTCGTCATTTAGGTCGAGCCTGCCAGGATTTCCATTTATCTCAAGCGCCACAGAGTTGTCCTCTGCGGCCTGGAACACCTTATCCAGATCAAAGGAGATCGGCCCCCTTGCATTTATCAGCCTGTCGGTGGGATGGGCGAGTATGTCGACGTTTCCACTCTCTAATGCAGTAATTATCCGCTTGGTCATGCTCGCCTTGTCCATTCCTAGATTTTGGTGCACTGCTGCAAGGCGGTAGTCCATCGCATCGAGGGTCTTTTTTGAGAGGTCCAAGCGACCGTCCTTTAGTATGTCTATCTCGGAGCTCTTTAGCAAGGTTATCCCATCGAGCTTATCGTTTACCTTGTCAATTTCCGCAAAGTGCTTTGCAAATTTGCAATCGTCCATGCCGTGCGCTATGTACTCGCTCTTTGAATGGTCCGTTATGCCGATGTACCTATGACCAATCTTCTTTGCCGCCTGCGCCATCTCAATTATGCTCGCCGATCCGTCGCTGTGGTTTGTATGCGTGTGAAGGTCCCCCAGAATATCGCCCATCTCTACGACCTTGGGCAGCTTGTGTTTTAGAGAGAGCTGAACCTCGCCGCGGTCTTCGCGCATCTCCGGGTCCATGATGTCCATGCCTAGCCTGTCGTATATGTCCTTCTCTTCAAGGCCTGCAACATTGCGACCCTTCTTGTCGAAAAGCCCATACTCGTTGAGTTTGTATCCAAGCCTTATGGCTACCTGTCTTACCTTGACGTTGTGATCCTTGTTGCCCGTAAAGTATTGCAAGGCGGCGCCAAAGCTTATTGGATCGACGACGCGCACATCGCAATTTATTCCTATCTTAAGCCTGAGCGTGGTCTTTGTTGGCCCCCTGAGTACGACATCTGCAACCTCATCAAGGTGTGCTATAAAGTCCATTACTGCAGGTGGTCTTTTAGAGGTGACAAGAAGGTCTAAGTCTCCGACGGTTTCACGCATCCTGCGGGTTGATCCGGCTATGGCCGCGCGGTCGACTAGTCCGGACTCGCTTAGCTTTCGTATTATTAGTTCGGCTTCGGGCAGTGCGGTGCCTAGGGCCATTCTCCCCTTGCTTGATTCGAAGAGAGTTATGCCGTTCCTTATCTCGATCTCGCTCTTTGCGCCAAACCCCGCTAGCTTTCTTATACTTTGATCTTCAGCGGCACGCTTTAGGTCGTCGAGATTGCGCACGCGCAGATTTGTGTATAACTTGAAAACCTTCTTCGCCCCAAGGCCCTGTATTTTTGTAAGAGTCTTGAAATCGACCGGATATCTTTTTTTCAGCTTCTCGAATTTCTCCATCCTTCCGGTATCTATGTACTCCTTTATCGAAGACGAGATCCCCTTGCCTATCCCTGGAAGCTCCATTAGCGCAGCTATGCCTCCTTTCTTGTATATCTCCAGTACACTTTCCTGCAGCCCTGAAAGAGTCTGCGCCGCCTTCCTGTAGGCAAGGACCTCGAACCTGCTTACGCCATCATCAACAGACAGCATGTCTGCTATCTCCTCGAATATGTCGGCAAGCTCCGAATTTATCATAATATTGTTTTGCAATCTACAATTTATAATGCTTAATTGAATAGGAAATGGCCCGGCTAATTGCAAAATCCTTGGAAAGATGCGTAGAAAGATATTTAATTTAATCTGAGAAATAAGAGTGGCGACAAACATGTATGGCAATGGGATAACTAGTCAAGGGTCTGATTTTGAAGATTATGATCTCTTCAAGCCAAGGATAGGCGTAGTTGGAGTAGGCGGAGGAGGCGGGAACACGGTACAGAGGCTGAGCAACTCAGATGTGAAGGGGGCAAAGCTCTTTGCGTTCAATACGGACTCGAAGCAGCTCAATATGATGAGCCCCAGCATAACAAAGCTCATGCTTGGAAGCTCATTGACCCATGGACTTGGCGCGGGCGGGTATCCAGAGATAGGCGAGAAGGCAGCCGACCTATCCAGAAACGAGATTGAGATACTTACACGCGACCTCAACCTTTCCTTCCTGTGCGCAGGCATGGGAGGAGGGACTGGGACAGGAGCTGCCCCGGTAGTTGGCAGGGTGCTCAAGGACAATGGAGCAATAGTAGTAGGGATAGTTACCATACCATTTGCACTTGAAAGAGTAAGGCTAGACACCGCAAAAAAAGGAATACAGAAACTTAGGCAGAACATAGACACACTTATAGTCATAGACAACCAGAGGCTGGTAGAAGTATATCCGAACCTGCCTATGGAAAAGGCGTTTGCAATGGCGGACGAGATAACGACAAAGGCGGTGCGCGGAATAACCGAGGCGATAACGCAGCCGAGCCTGATAAACCTCGACTTCGCAGACGTGAGGACAACAATGTCAGTAGGTGGCCTTGCGATGATAAGTGTTGGCAGCGCAAGGGGATCTAACAGGGTCGAAGACGTGGTTAACGACACCCTAAAGAACAAGCTCCTTGACGTTGACTACTCAAATTCAACTGGTGTTCTTCTGCACATAACCGGAGGACCGGGCCTGACACTTGGCGATGCGAACCAGATAGGCGAGAAGCTTACAGCAAAGAGCGCGCCGAATGCGAATGTCATCTGGGGCGCAAGGCTGGATCCGAATTTCGGCGACAACATAGAAGTGATAGCGATATTTACTGGTGTGAGCGGCGCCTCGGTTATTGGAAAGACCGAGGAGAGGAAGGACAGCTACGGCCTTGACTCGATATGATCAGGCTTCGGATATCCTTGTCTCGCCGTTCTCTTCCTTGTTCCTATTGAGGATATAGATCCTTGCGTCGCTTACCTGCTTGAGCATCTCGTCGTGAGTTATTATGAAGACCTGGTCAACTATTCCGGGGAGAGTCTCGCTGAACATCTTCACGAATTTTGACAGTCCCTGCTGGTCTATGTTGTGGGTTGGCTCGTCCAATATCAGCCACTTGAGGTTAGGCACCAGGACCAGTGAGAAGGCTATCCTCATCGCAAGGCATGCAGTACTCCGCTCACCTCCGCTGGCTATCGATTCGACGCTCTCCCACTCCTGCTGGCCGCCAGAGTTCACCTTCACCTTAAGCTCGTATCCATCATCTGAAGCATCCAAATTGACGCTCTGGTAATCACCGTAAGGATAGAGCTCTTTCCATACCTCGTGCATTATACCGTTTATAGAGTTTATCAATAGGACCCTTAGGACAGACTGTGTCTCTGAGAGCGCGAGCTTGAACTTGGAGAGGTTGTCTATTAGACCCTTGCGCCTTGCGAGCTTTTCGTGCATCCGATTTATCTTCTCGATCTCAGACTCCTTGGCCTTTATCTGCGCCTCCTTTTCGCTGATGCTTCTTGCGTATGATGCGATATTCGCAGTGTGCTTGCCCAGTTCTGCTTGCATCTCTAGCATAACCTTCTGAAGAGCGTCCACCATCTTGTCGTCGACGATTATTGAATTTGCCTCTGCAGTCTTTAAAGACAGATCCTTTGATATGCGCTCCCTATCTAGGATGTGACGCTCGTTTCTTTCTATGGCCTCGATGTCATTAGCATTCTTCTGCATCTTCTCGGAGATTGCCTGAATTGCCTTTGATATGCTTTCGTGCTCGGACTTGGTCTTCTCGTAGTTCTTCCTTGAGATCTCAAGTCCAAGCTCGGCCTTCCTGATCCGCTCAGTAGCGCCAGCATACTTCCTCTTCTGCTCCTCCATCACAGTGATTGAGTTTGATAGCGAGGTTAGGTCCTTTAGCTCAGCGCGGATTCTTGAGAGTTCTTGCTCAAGCTCCCTTGCCTTCGAATTGTGCTGCGCTATGAGTTGGCTCTTTCCCTGCGTTATCCTTGCTATCATGGCATCGTCAAGCTCCCTTTCGCATATAGGGCATTTGCTTAGGTGGGCCTTGAGCTCCTTTAGCTGCTTCTCGGTCTCAAGAACTACGGATTTTGAGTGGGCGGCATCGATAGAAAGCCCGTCAATTGATTTATTGCACTCGATTATTTTACTCTGCACCAGGTCCTTTTCGGATTTCTTTAGCTGAGCATCTATTCTCTCAACTTCGGCATTCTCCTTCTTTGCATTTGACAGCTCCACTTCTAACTTGGCCATTTCAGAATGCAGATTTCTCTCCGCATCAGCGTCATGCCTCTCCTTTAGCCTTGCAGCTTCAATTTCCTTTGCAAGTAGCGACTTCTCAGCCAGGGCGTCGCTCTTCGCAGGCAGCCTATGCAAATCCGCCTTCTTTATCTCTGATTCCAGCAGTTCGAGCCTGCCCTTGAGCCCCTCTATATCCTTGAGCAGCATCGTCTTGCGGTTCTGCATCTCCCTGAACGCTCGTGCTTTTATCTCAGTTTTTGATTTTTCATCATTGAGCCTCTTTACGCTCTTTTCTGCTTCGCTGCGCTCCTTCTCCAGCATCTGCATTGAATCGCGAAGCTCCTTGAGGTCCGCAGTAGACTTAACTATATCGAACTCGCGCACCATCCGCTCGCTCTCAGATACGAGATCCCTTACGCGGTTTATCAGCGAGGTGGTGTTATCCTGCGCCGTAGCAAACTTGTCAAGCCCTAGCAGGCCATCTATCTGCTTCTTTCGATCAGAAGACCTAAGATCCAAAAAATAATCTAGCTGGTTCTGCTCAGAATATATCGCCTTTGAGAAGAGGTCATAGTCGACCTTGAGGATGCGCTCTATCTCCTCGTTTACACGCTCTGGCTGCGACTGCAGGTAGGATCCGTTTCTTTCTATGGTTGCAGCAGTCTTGCCGGTCAGGCTAAGCTCTCTGGTTATGGCATAGCTATCGCCGTTAACATCCATCTCCAGCCTTATGCTTGCAGAGCTCTCCTGCCTGGGCCTGCTGCGTATCAGCCTGCTCACGGCAACTCTTTTATGATGTATGGCGGGAAAGGTGCCGAACAGGGCGAATGAGATGGCATCCATTAGTGAACTCTTTCCAGCGCCCATCTGGCCTATAAGTATGTTTGTTCCTTTTGAGAAGTCTAGCTTTGTGTTCTTGTGCGTCTTCCAGTTCTTTAGCTCTATGGATCTTATCAGAGGAATCACAGATAAGAGACGTCTCTTATACGTGCATTTAGGAGCAGAACATTATATATTAGATGAGGGTTTCGTCCTCCACTTCAACGTCCTTTATGCCGGAAATCTTCCTTAGACCTTCCTCGAAGCTTGTGCTTCCTTCCTGGTCCTCGTGGACAAACATAACCTTTATCACTTTTATCCCAAAGCCTATGTCATCAACCTGCACTCCGGTGGGCTTGAGCTCCTGCGATATCTGCTTTGATATCGAATCGGCTTGAGCTATATCCTCAAGATATATCTTGAATACGGTTGCAACCTTTCCCATTTTATGGCCCCTCAGTACCGCATCTTGGGCATCTGTATTTTGTATGCTTCTCCCTGCAGCCCTTGTCCCTTACGATTGTCTCCTCAAGGCATCCGGGACACTTGAACTCAACATATTCAACGCTGAGCTTTCCGCATGAAGAACATACCTTTCCTCTTTGTGATGACATTGTCTCACTAGTGCAATATTATATGTAAAGTCTTTATAAATAGAAACTTATATAAAGTATTGTCGTGGGCATGTGGTGTAACCTGGATAGCATGCCGGCTTGCGGAGCCGTTGGTTGCGGGTTCAAATCCCGTCATGCCCGTTCGACTTAATGCCAAATTCTTGTAGATAGGATTTAATAGGGGAAATGGAATTATCCGTATTATGGCATTTGCTAGGTCTCCGGAGATGGGGAGATTTGAGGAAAGGGCCCTGTTTAAGGAGATGGAAAGGAGATTTCATGAGGGCAAGAAGGCGTTTAGGATAGTCAAATTCAGGGTTCCGTCAAGAATAATGAAGGATGCAGATGTCTACAATCCCACTGCGCCTTTTCACGGAGTGATCGTAGGTCGCGTGGAAAAGAGGGATAGCGAGTACTCGAAGTCCGTGTTCTTTAAGTACGATGAGAATTTGGTGTCTAACGGAAATAAGCTTCATGTTGATGATTCCGCGGCGGTGTTTGAGAATCTTCAGGATCCATTCTTCTCGGAACACGCACAGTTCATACTATTTGGAGGAGTCAAACTCATCTCCCAGCAGAAGGATAGCAGCACGTTCCGCACGGTGATATTCAAGGCAAATGACGTGCACGGGCTTGACCCGAATAATGTTTTTGCATCAGGACCGCTTGGAGAGAAGGATATACGTGTTCTTCAGCTTGAAGAGAACTCAGTCATAGTCTCTAGGAGGCCGCAAGGCGGGGAGTATGGCAAGGGAAGGATATACTACCAATTGATAGGCGGCGTTGATGATCTTCCAAAGACACTCGCTGCGCTTGATGGCATAAGATACCTCTCTACGCCCCAGCTAGACGAGCATTACGCCGCAGGAGGCTGGGCAGGAGTAAACCAGATGCTTAAGCTTGAAGACGGCAGAGTAGGCGTCATAGGCCACCTTGGCCGATTTGACGAATCGGGAGGCAGGAATTATAGCGCATTTGCCCTGAAGCTTGACCCCAGGACCGGAGATGCAACTGAATTTAAGATCATAGCAGATATAGGAAGCGTGCCGAAGATGGACCCTAAGCGCCCTGATCTTTCTGACGTCGTATTTCCCGGAGGACTTGTAAGGCATCCAGATGGAACGGCGAGGCTCTTCCTTGGAGTGCGTGACAGCTATAGCGTCGAACTTGACCTGCCTGATCCATTCGTTGGATCTTAGTCTGATATGTCCATCCGTATGAAGAGCCAGTAATCTACTACTTTAAGGTTGAGTACGCCTGAACCGATCTTGAATTGACGTTTTTCGGAGAAAACCTTTTAAAGGAAGAAATACGAGCTAATTGTGATAACATGGGAATGGCATTTGCCGAACATCCTGTGAACAAGCACACGATGGAAAGGCTAAGGGAGAACATAGGGAAGGAGGTTACAGTGGAGTATGTACTTCTAAAGAGGGATCTGGTAGTTTCTGGCAAGCTGATCGGCGTGCATGACTTCAATAAGCTGATCCTTGAAAAGTCGACGCAGAAAGGAGATGCATCAACGCACGACGGCGAGTATCTTATGGCAGGATGGAATGGCACGATAAGATCGGTAACAGTTGATGGAGTGGCAGTATATGACAACAGCAAGAACGTGCCTTCTGGATTTAAGATAAAGACGCAGGAAGAATCCCGCGCTTTTAGGGAGGCAAGTTTTGGAAATGAAATTGCTGACGAGACGGACAGGAAATATGGCCTGGGGAAATTTGCACGCCCGGTTGAGAAGGTTGAAAAGACCAGAATGCAAAAAATTATTGGGCTATTGAAAAGGAGTTAAGTCGCCTGACCTTAAATCTATTTAATTGGGCATTGGCATTAAGTCCTGCAAAGCGAAGAATTAGAATAGCACACGGCATTGACTGCAGTTTGGGGAACGGAAAGGTATTGGCAATCGGTAAGAACCACAGAGGAAGATGTTATATTGTAGTACTTAGCCTGCACATACTGGCCGTTTATCATCTCCTGCGAAGAAGCAAGACATGAGTTGAATGATGTAGAGTTTATGCCTGACTGCAAAGCCAGTTCGCGCAGGAGATAGGCAGGCATGTAGCGATCCTGATACGTGGAATTCACCGCGTTAACGAATGCCGTGAAGTTGCGTTGACCAGAAGCACAGATTAGATACTTGCCCAGGAGCAACGTGTTGTTAAGCCCGTAGGTGTTTGCCACCTGCAATGAATACTGCGAGGTGAGAAGCTTTACGCTGAGGCTGACATTGCCTCCAAATCTTCGCTCGAGATTGCTTGCATTGATAAGCGAGGAGACTGCGCCTGGGGCATAAGGGTCGATGAACCAGTACACGGGCACTGACCCGTTCTGCAACGGACATGAAGTTGATCCATGAAGCTTGACTACGCCTTCTGAGATTACGTAGTTCTGCGAGATGGATGCAGGACTTATTGTCTGTGTCATAGGGCTGAACTTTGAGAGGTTTGAATCGTTGATTAGCAGGCCGAATGTATAGCTCTTCCCGTTTATCGGACCGATATATGGGATGGAGACGTACCAGTCCCCAAGGTCTTGGAGGTAGGAGACCTTTGCTGCGCTTACATTTGATATGTACGGGAGAAGTGAGAGCGAGGTGTTGTAGCTTGAGTAGCTTGCCAGGATGTGCTCTGCCTGAAGTAGAACCTGGCCTGAAGTGTGCGTTGTCGAGTACTGGCTGGAAGAGCAGTTCTGGCATGTGGAATTAAGTACAGTTATCTTGGTATTGAATGACATTGCGATAACAAGCAGCAGCAATATGGCCACAAGGACAATAAGAGCTAGGTGTATGTTGTCTAGGCCTCCGAGTCTTGAGACTGGCCTTACTAGTATGCTAGGCTCGCTTATCTTCCTGTTAAGCTTTGGCATGAAGAACAACAATTAGACACTATTATTCAATATAAATGTTTGGCTTTGCGCTGTTGATTCGCCTAGCGAATCTTAAATGAAGCCACCTTTTTCCATTCCTTGCCATCCCATCTTCTTGCGTAGAGCCTTATCGTGTCTGCGTTAAAACCATCGCCGAAATAGTTGCCATCAATGCCTGAAAGCAGCTTTAGCCTCCGGCCCTTTGCAAGATTTGCGTACATCAGGCTCATGTGCGGTGTGAATTTTGTGCTTCTTGCCTCGAATTCCTTCTCCGCGAGCCTGCGCGCGCGGAAGAGCTCTGGACTGGCCCTCACTTTTATGAATAGAGGCATAGTATACCTGCCTGAGTGCGAGGTGCCGCCAAAGATTATTGGCATTCTGCATAGCTTCGATGAGAGCCTTCTGGTCTTCTTTATTATGTCCTGCCGCTCCCCAGATATGTAGCCAAGCAGCGTGACGTGCGGATCGAATGATACCGTGCCGTTTGACTTGGAAATATCAAGTATTGTCTTTGCGACATTTCTTGCGGCGCGGCCATTGGGCATTACCCATATAGAATATTCATATTTGCCTCTTCTCGACATAACATGATCACTTTTGCTGCAATTGCGCAGTAAGTAAAGGCACGGACAGTATTATCTCGGCTATGCCTTTTCCATTAAGTATGGTGAATTTGTCTGCTATAGACTCTGAGCTTGCCTTCATAACAAATGTAGGCTCTGTTCCGTGCATCTCGGCATAGTGGAATACGCCGCTAGGTATCACAACAGTGTCACCCTTGCCCATTTTAATTGAATCCATTCCTCCTTTAATGGCATAGTGAAGAGTCATGCCGCTAAATGTTGTGTATGACTCAACAAGAACGCTGTGGATGTGGAAGTCCTGCGGCGATATCGAATTGCCCACGGAGAACTCCTGGTTATCCGGGCCCAGTATAAGGTACTTTGGCTCCTGCCTGTCCAGTCTCTCGCCGCCAGTGGCGTTTATCTCACCGTTTATGTTCCTTGGGACTACAAGCTTATTGTAGCCGCGTTTTGGAAGTTGGTAGTCTATATTGTAGGCCGTAAAGCTTACTGGAGCAGATATGGAGCATTCCTGGGCAGATTCCTGTGCTATTCTGCCAAAGTACACTGTCCCTTTGAAATCTACAGAATAGGATGTCTGCCCTGGTATTGCAACTGCATTTATCCCCTCCATTCTCACCTTTTTCGCCTTTTCATTCGAATAACTTATGCTAAAAGGACTCTCTGAGAATATGAAGTGCATGCCCTTTTCAGATCTGTTGACGTTTACACTCTTTGGATCTGCGGAGTTCATTATGAGCAGTCTCATTTTTCCATTGGAGTATGATATCATTGATACGGAATCTGAATCAGGGCTTCTGATAAGTGTAGGACGTTTTGACTGCATAAGGGCCGAGCGTATCTCCCCATTCGATAACTCGTTGAACTTAATGACCATTGCATTCACATTCTCTGGACATTTTATCATATAAAAACTTTATCAGTACTTGCGCCTTTTGTCTGAAGGTACAAACGGGTCTGACGGGATTTGAACCCGCGACCTTAACCTTAGGACGGTTCCGCTCTATCCAAGCTGAGCTACAGACCCACATTTGCATTAGAGATATGAACCGGATATGAATATAAAGTCTTTTGGTGGCTTTACGAACGCATTTCGGGCAGGACCTTCTTCATTGCGCTGATAGGAGGGTAGATGTAAATCTCGTAGGTTCCCTCTGAGCCAATGCTGAGAAGCTCGTTCTTAACGGCTTCTGGGATGTCAGAAAACTCGATCTTCTCGAATCCGCGCTGGGTGAGTTCGTTGTGACCCTGGCTTACCCCGTTCTTGAGGGAGACTATTGTCGCCTTTGGGTCCGACGTGTTTATCGCATCTATTATCGCATCCTTGAGCTTTGAATTCAGGCCGTTTCCGCGGTATTCCGGAAGGACTACGGCTGCTCGGAGCTCAACCCATCCTGATTCTGGCCATTTTGAAGCTGCCTGATGGCCTATTATGTCCCCTTTTTCATTCTTGGCCACAAAACACATGCCGTGGTTTATCCATGACTTGACATCATCTTCGGTGACATGCAGGACTGCGCCGGAGCGCTTGAACTCGTCATTTATAAGGTTCGTTACCTTCTTTGCCTCTGACATTTCTGCAGCAACTACGCTGAACTTAAAGGCGTTTTGATGCTTTAGCTGTATCCCCATTTTAATCAGATAAATAGTGCATTAAATCCTATATAAACATTGTGCACTATTTAGTGCAAATTTGACTGTAAACGTACCATATGATACAATTTATATTTGAGGAGTGCAGCAGATAACAAGGGATATGTATACGGTGATTTGTACGCAGAGCTTTTGAAGAGAAAATTTATCGGCTTGTGGGAATCGACTCATTTACCGCAGACTCCTTGAGAAGGAATATACTCTTCGTATTTTGGCTCATTTCGCCTTAACCTAAGAAGCTCTGCCGTCATCTCGCTAAGGGTCAGCTGATAGCCCGGTTTTATTACGCTCAATGAGTTAAAGACCTCACCGTCATGCGTTTCGAAAAGCACATTGTGACCTATTATCTCCCCAGTCTCATTCTTGGCCACAATGGACTTTCCATCCTTTATCGCATCCTTTATCATAGATATTGAAGCGTTAGAATAGCGCGTGGAGCGGAGAAGAACCATTATGCCCATCATGTCATTTTCTGTGCTTTTTTGTATCGTTATGCCCTTTTGCATAGTCTTCACTGAAATGATAAGAATTATTATGATATATAAGCTTTTTGTGAGATTTTAGATTAGAATATCATATTTTATGGTATTGTATCAGGTGAAACAATGACTGTATCGGACATAGTTAGGATGTACCTGAAAAACAAGCCCTACACATTGGAGGCGCTTGAAAATAGCATAGTGAATTACAGTGCGCTTGCCAGGATAGTGCAGCGAGAGTTGCGCATAAAGAATTACCATGCGATTAAGGCGGCGCTGCGAAGGTATGCCCAGGAACTTAAGGAGAACAGCATAAGCATAGAGAAGCATGCTACTTCCATAATAAAATCTAGCAAGATTACCATAGAGAGCGGTATAGCTGTGGTGATATCAACGTCTGATCTCGACGTTGAGAAGAGCGGTAAGATAAAACTCAATGATTACTACATCTATCTCGTGCCCGATCCTTCTGAACTTAAGTACATAAAGAAGGGAAGGGGCACTATAAAGGTCCAGGAGAATGCATCTGCGATAACGATCCATTCAGAGGAGAGGCTTGAGGCGCTTCCGGGCTTTGTGGCATTCGTCGCTTCTTTGCTTGCTGAACAGAACATAAACATAATAGAGTTCATATCATGCTACACCGAGACGCTGCTTGTTGTGAGCAACAGCGATGCACTAAAGAGCCATGGTCTTCTTATGGGCATAACTGAGAAATAGCTCACTTGTTGCTTGCCAGTATCCCGTCTATTATTCCATTCACGCCTATTCCTCCAGTGGACCTCACCACTATCCTGTGGCTCAGCACCGGCTTTGCGAGGAAGCGTATGTCCTCCTTTGTTACCTCGGACCTTCCCTCTATGAGCGCCTTTGCCTTTGCGCACTGCAGAAATGAGATGTCGGCCCTTGGACTTGCTCCCATGACTATGTGTATGTCCTTTCTGGTCGCATCGACGAGTTTTGTGAGGTACTGGCTCGCTTCTTCAGGAAGCACTATCGACTTGGCCTTCTGCTGAAGCTCCAATATGTCTGCAATTGTAAGTATCTTCTTGGTCTCGATATGCTCCTCGGACTCCTTTATCCTGAGCATCTTCTCTTCCTCCTCCATGGAGGGATAGGTAACCTCGATCCTCATGACAAACCTGTCAGCAAGGACCTTTGGAAGGGCCTCTGTGCCCTCGATCCTGAGTGGATTTTGCGTAGCTATCGCCATGAAGGGCTTTGGCAGCGGAATGGACTGCCCTCCGAGCGTCACCTGTCTCTCCTCAAGAGCCTCGAGGAAGGCGCTCATGGTCCTTGGCGGCGCCCTGTTGAGTTCGTCCATTAAGAGTATGTTGGTGAAAATTGGCCCCTTGTTTAATTTTATGTCCCTGTTCTCGTCATAGTAGGCCTGCCCCACTATATCCTCTGGAACAAGATCGGGCATGCACTGTATCCTCTTGAAGTTTGCCTGCATCGTGTCTGCGAGTGCCTTGCTCATCGTAGTCTTTGCAACTCCTGGAACCCCTTCGAGGAGCACGTGGCCGTTGGCGACAAGACCTATGAACAAAAGCTCTATCACTTCGGTCTTTCCGGAGATATGCTTCTTGAGCTCCTCCTCGACCTTCTGATAGGCTTCTTTTGGATCTGCCAATCAATCAACAATTAGATTTGTTTCTCAGTCTTTAAATAACTGCGCAGTTAGTTTGCAATCTTCTTGTGCACTGCGACTGGCTTTGGCTGGGCGCCTCGCTCCAGGGCAGAGAATTGATACTGCTTGAAGAGCGGCGTGAGGACATCTTTGGACTCTGAGAGCAGAACATAGTGATAGGCGCTTAAGCCACTTTTATCGACAAGATTCTGGTTTGCACCGGCCTCCAGCAGGGTCTTGCACATCTCAACGTCCCCGCTTATTGCAGCCAGTATCAAGGCAGTGTTTCCGAGCAGGTCCTGAGCGTTTACGTTAGCCTCCTTTTTCTTGAGTATCTCCTTCATTATGTAAAGGTTCTCGTTTGATGCGGCAAGTATTAGGGCGGTTTCCTTATGCTTGTTCTCTGCGTTTGGATCGGCATTCTTTAGTAGGAGCAACGTGGAGGTCCTGAAATCGTCTGCACGGACCGCAAGAAGCAGTGGCGTTTCTCCCTCAGCATCATACGCATTGACATTTGCTCCGGCTATTACGAGGAGCTCTGCGGTGTCAAAATAGCCTTTGTGAAGCGCAGTAAGAAGCGGGGTGTTGCCTTTGACGTTTGTGGTGTTTACGTGCGCGCCGCTCTTTATAAGAAGGTCGATCATGTCGTTGTCCCCTGTGAAGGTGGCATAGGTTAGAGGGGTGTTTCCTGCCCGGTCCTGGAAATTTACATCTGCGCCTGCATCTATGAGCATTTTTGCGACCTCTTGATTTCCACCGTTGGCCACGCGATGAAGAGGCGGACTCTCGCCTAGAAGATACGCATTTGGATCGGACCTCCTTGAAAGCAGGAGCCGGACTATCTCTGGATTCATGTTCTTTACAGTTACTGCAAATACAAGCGGATGAAAGAACCTGTTCATAGGTCCTTTGGGGGTGTTGACAATTCCCCATAGCATCGGCTCTTCAACGTTTGCACCAAGATCAAGAGCCATCTCTGCAAGCCCTCTGTTTCCTTCCAGCAGCGCGTCGCGTAGCAGCGCGTTGCCCATTACCTTTAGGGTCTCTGGATTTGCTTCTGAGGACATTAATACACCATCATATTCCGGTTACTTTCTTCTTTTTATCTGGAGCTATCTCTACCTTTCCAGGCTCGCTAGCCCTAAGAAGGCTTATCAGGTGCCTGTTGCCGCCGGCGTTTGCCAGGGATATCAGGGATTCCCATTCCTTGCCTGCATCCTTGAGCTCTGGATGCTTCTCCATCATGTAATCGAACACTTCGCAGTTGTTTGTCTTGACTGCATACATTGCAGCATTCATACCAAAACTGTCCGTCGCATGCATGTCCGCACCGCAGTCTATTAGCGCCTTTGCTGCTGCGTTGCTTCCCTTCTGCACTGCATAGATGAGCGGAGTTTCCATGTTGGCTCCTCTCACATCGAGACTTGCGCCATGCCTTATCAGCATCTTTGCAATCACGTCGTTGTCAAGCTGCGCTGCGTAGTGGAGCGCAGTATATCCTTCCGAATCCCTTACGTTGGCATCGACATTGTAATCCAGAAGTATTGCAAGCATTCCATCGCGGCCCTTCTTTGTAGCCTCTATTACCGGGAAGATGTTTGCCCATCCCCCCGCGTTTGGATTTGCACCGGCTTCAAGCAGTATACTCATATTCATCGATCTGTTGCTCTCTATTGTATTCACAAGTGGCGTAGAGCCTTGGGCGTCGGGCTGGTCGAGGCTGACTCCGGGTTCGTTTGTTATGAGTTGCAGTGACCTTGGAGAGCCTTTGTATGCGGCATAGTGCACCGGGCCTGCTTCCTGAAGCGCCTGATCGAAAGTGGGATCTGCGCCGTTATCGAGCATGGCCTTTATTATCCTATGATCGATGTCAGGTATGGTTAGGGCAATTAGTAGCGCTGGAAGGGAACGAGAAGTCTCGACTTCTCCGTTCTTTATCTTTACTGGAAAGGAGACGTTGAGCGCCGCTCCGAGCTCTATTGCAAGCTCGACCTCCTTATAACTCTTTGACTTTGTTATTGCATCAAGGAGCATATTGTTTACTAGCTCTACGAATTTTCCATCATCTTCCATTCATACCCAACTTAAAGGACATTTTTCCATATTTAAACGTTTACTGCAAATTTTCGAACCTTGCTCTTGACTTATCAGATTGATGGCGTAGGACCGTTCCATACAAAAGGTTTAAATTAAAGCGTTTTGCTAATATACTCAGTTAAATTTGGGGCTTTTTTATGGCAGGAAAGAAGAGATCTGACACTAGGCTAGCTTCTGTACCGGAGGTACTAAACATACTTGAAGACAGGAAGAAGGACAGTGAGTTTGGCTACGAACAGACGCTTGCGTATGAATATGCCACCAAGTTCTCGCAGGTAAAGGAGTCCGATGCCAAGAAGATGGTAAAGGAACTCGAAGAGCTTGGACTTGAAGAAAAACTTGCTCTGAAGATGGTGGAGATAATGCCGGACAATGCAAGCCTGGTAAAACTGGTTCTTGCAATGGACAAGAACAGGCAGCCTACGGATGACGATACTGTTGGGAAGATACTGGGAGTAGTGAAGAGCTACTCAAATTAATAAATTTTGGGTGTTGGTATGGTTGAGTTAGAGCAGAGAAGGGAGAATCTGGAGGAGCACGCAATAGTGCTGGACTTCCTACCTACAGGAAGATCCTCCAGTGCAAGGTCCGAGCCGCTGGTTCAGATGATAGGCGAGGAGAAGTTCACGCTGCTTGAGGCTGTTCCAAAGGTCCCGGAGATAAAGATAGGGGAGAAGGTCTACATAGGAAAAGGGGAGAGGGACAAGATCGCGATAATAAAGGGTAGGCTTGCATACAACGACCTCACCGAAGTCTCGAAGAACGAGCTCCATACGGCAATAACGAATGTGATAAGGGGCAATGAGAAGAAGTTCGTTGGCATATTCAATAGCGCAGGTCCGCTCAACATAAGGATGCACTCGCTAGAGCTGCTGCCTGGTGTCGGCAAGAAGCATCTGGCCGCCATACTCGATGCGCGTGACGAGAAGCCTTTCGAGAGCTTCGAGGACATAGCAAAGAGGGTGGCTCTTCTGCAGGATCCTGTCAAGCTGCTCACCGAAAGGGTAATACTTGAGCTCAAGGGAGAGTCGAGATTCTACATACTTACAAAGATGCCGGCTAGGGAGCATCAATTCTAATTGTAATATTTGAAAAATTAGCAGCAGCGCTTAGGCCTTCTCAAGATGCGCCTGGGGCACTATTATCTTGACGGACTTTGACTTTGACGTGGGAACAAGCACAACATAGGCGTCCCCCCTCTTCTCTATGACAGTGCCGACCCTTCCCTTGTACCTTGGATGAGGTATGTTCTTCATGTTGCCCTTTGGAAGTATCAGCGCGCGCTCGCCTATCTGGAAGTTCTTTATGAGCGTAGTTATTCCCATCCTTGAGAGTCGGTGATGCCTGGCAAGTTGCCTTGTTCTTCCGACGAAGAGACCGTGAGATCTTTGTGACATGCAAATCAGCAACGCTAATTAATCGTAATTAGCAAATACTTGTCCATATCAATATATAAATACCTTTCCAGTAGATATCTTTAAATAGTGGTAAAGATGGCTAATACGAACTTTGCAAAGACCAAGTCGGGTAAGAGGGTTGAACTGAATACTAAATTCAAGATAGAAAACATAGTTGCAAGCGCAGATTTGGGGGTCGAACTTGATCTCTATGGCATAGCAAAGGCCTCGCCTGACGTCGATTACGAGCCGGAGCAGTTCCCTGGAGCCATCTGCAAGATACACGAGCCCAAGACCGCGCTGCTTCTCTTCAAGAATGGCAAGATAATCTGCACTGGGGCAAAAACCGAGGCAGACATCAAGAGAGCAATAGACCAGGTCATAAAGATAGTAAAGAACTACATACTTGAGGCGAAGGAGAAGCCTGTCGAAGTGAAGGGCAAGAAGTAATCAGCCCTTTATTCTTTTCATTCCTGCCTTGTACACGAAGTAGAGCACTACGGCAAAGAGGGCTAGGACTGCGAACATCACCTGGATGTTTGTTATCGAAAGTGCATAGTATCCGAATACTATCAGCGCAGTATTCCATATGAGTGCGCCTATAAGCGAGTAGAGATAGAAGTCCTTTAGGTTCATCTTGGCAAACCCTGCCGGGAAGCTTATCAAGCCCCTTACCACTGGGAGCATCCTTGATACGAACACCGTGAATGCGCCGTTCTTTGCAAACCATCCGCTAAAAGCCTCAAGCGATGACCTATTTATTCTGAAGGTGCGCAGGTGCCTGTAAACGACGTCCTTCTCTATGAAATAGGCTATCCAATAGTCCACTGATATTCCTATGGCCGTGCCAACCATTGATGCAACTATTGCAATTATCATGTTTAGGTTTCCGGTGCGCACAAAGTGGCCTGCGAGTGGAAGTATGACCTCGCTTGGCAGGGGAAGCGACGCGGACTCAAGCGCCATAAGGACGATTATTGCCAAGTAATCGTAGAGAGACATAAAGGCACTTATCGTTGAATATGTGCCTGAGAGTATGTTCACCATCGCACTTGAGATCGATAATATCAGCATGCAAAGACCTTATGCTCAGCAAATCTTTATATTATGTGCAATGGGCTTTGGTTATTCTATGTATTGCAGCGTGTTAGTGCTCCCTGCATGGTTTGGTGAGCCTGATACTACTATGTACCTCTTTATCCCGCGACTTGCTGCAACCTCCTTTACAAGGCGCAGCATCTTGTCAACGCTGCCATACCCCCTTATCTCTCCGCTGCGCACGCCGTAGAACATGTTAAGCATTCTCCTCACCTTTGGAGACCTGCTCAGGGCTATTATGTTTGAACTCGGCCTTAGGGCTGAGAGCTTCATGGCCGTGCTGCCGGTCTGCGTAGGCGCAAATATGCAATCGGTCTTGTAGTTGTCGGCTATCTCTGCGGCTGCGAATGTGATGCTGTCGCTTATCCCGCCGATCTTAAAGCTCTGATTCCTGCTTGACATCTCCTCGGCGCCCTTCGCCGTGGCTGCAAGAGTCCTTACGGCCTCGACCGGATAGCTGCCTACGGCAGTCTCTTCGCTGAGCATTACGCAGTCCGCGCCGCCCATTACCGCGCCTGCTATGTCGTTGACCTCTGCGCGCGTGGGCATTGGGCTATTGACCATACTTGCAAGCATCTGCGTTGCCACTATGACTGGCTTGTGGTGCTTCATTGATGAGCGTATTATCTTCGCCTGGGCTATTGGAATCCTCTCTACAGGTATCTCAAATGCAAGGTCTCCCCTTGCGACCATTATGCCATCGGCCTGCGCGGCTATCTCATCGATGTTCTTCACGGCTTCGGCGCGCTCTATCTTGGCCACTATGAACAGCTCTCCGGCCGCCTTCCTCATCCTAAGTATGTTTTCAGCCGACCTGACAAATGAGAGGCCTATAAAGTCGAAATTGTTTTTCTTGGCAAACTTTGCAAGCTTCACATCCTCTGGCGTTGGTGGTGCCGCAGTGACATTTCCGTTTCTTATGTTTATGCCCTTCCTGCTCTGCAGCATGCCAGAATTCATGGCCCTGCATATTATGTCGCCTTTACTGAGCTTCTTTATGCTAAAACTCATGTATCCGTCCCCTATTGATATGCTAGAACCGGTTGTAAGATAAGGGTAAATATCATGGTCCAGTGGAATCCGTCCCTCGGAAGGCCTGCCGTACCTGAAAGTCACGGTCTCTCCCTTCTTGACGCTTATCTCCTTCTCCAGAGAGCCAAGCCTTATCTTGGGGCCGGGAAGGTCTGCAAGAAGTGAGACCTCCTTGCCTTGAATCCTTGATACGCTAAGTATGTTATCGACAGCATCAAGCCAGGACTCCGTGCTTCCATGTGAAAAGTTTATACGGAATACGTCTACGTGAGGGACGATCTTTGAAAGCACAGGCCTGCGCTCTATCCCTGGCCCGTAGGTGGCGATTATTTTTGTCTTCATGGAATCGAACGTTCAGATATTGAAAAGGAATATTTAAAAACAAGCAGAGCGGGTTTGACATTTGATGTAGATCAGTATATTATCAGGGATGATATCCGGTGGCTTCCCAGCCTGAGGCGCCCTTTTAGGGCGGAGAGTTCGACTATGAAGGCAAAGCCAGCAACATTTGCGCCAAGGCTCGTTATCAGGTCTGCAGCGGTGCTTGCGGTGCCTCCTGTGGCAAGGAGATCGTCGACGACAAGGACGTTGCTCCCCTTCTCCACCGAGTCCTTGTGGATCTCTATTGTCTCAGCGCCATATTCCAGCGTATAGGTCTTGCCGATCTTGTCGAACGGCAGCTTGCCCTTCTTCCTTATCGGTATGAACCCCTTTCCAAGCTTGTATGCCAGGGCGGATGCAATTATGAAACCCCTTGCTTCTATCCCAGATATGTAATCAAAGCGGTAATCGGATATGGAGTCCGCAAGCATGTCTATTGATTTCGAGAATGCGTCGCCGTCCTTGAGCAGGGGCGTTATGTCCCTGAATGTTATTCCCGGCTTTGGATAATTAGGTATTGCCCGTATCCTTGAGCCTATCACTGATTGCGCATCGTAGGTTTTATCAGGCATAGGATTAGCTTTTGATTAAAGATTATTTATAACTTTCTAATTCCTTCCAATTCTCCGATCCCCTTATAAATTTCCAGTGCGTTGGTGTGCGGCAATAGCCGATGCACATCTGCCTGTTATAAATACATTTTATGAGTTGTATGGCTTGAAGGTCTTTCCCATGAAGCTCTTATTCGTGATACTTGACGGCGCTGCGGACAGGGCAGATGATGCACTTGGAGGGCTGACTCCGCTTCAGGCGGCAAAAATGCCGAATTTGAGGCAGCTGGCATCCGGGTCGGTCAAGGGCATAATGAACCCGATAGGACAGGGAATAGCGCCAGAGTCCGATGCCGCGGTATTCTCGATACTTGGATATGAGATGTCTTCCTACACCGGAAGAGGGCCGCTCGAGGCTTTTGGGGCAGGTTTGAAGGTGACGGAGAGGTCGGTTGCATTCAGATGCAATTTTGCAACGATAAACCAAAGCAGGGAGATAATCGACAGGCGCGCAGGCAGGATAGACACCCGCGATGCCAAGTCACTGCAGAAGGAGATATCTGAAATAGACCTTGGGATTGAGGGAGTACGATTCAGGTTCAAGTCTACTGTCGGACATAGGGGAGTGTGCGTATTTTACAGCAGGAGAAAGGATCTATCTTCAAACGTCTCAAATGCAGATATAGGATACGTTAGGAAAGGCAGCATATCGGTAGCCGAAGAGGCCTCCAGCAAGTTGCTGCCAAAAGTGGTCGCGCTCGACGATTCGAAGGCTGCAGCAAACACTGCAATGATAGTTAACACTTTCATAGACAAGGCTATCGAGAAGCTCTCCGGCTCGCAGACCAACGCAGCGAGGGAAAGTGCGGGGCTGCTTAAAGCAAATGCCATACTCTTAAGAGACGCGGGCATGGGGCTGCCGTCGGTTAAGACGTTCGAGGAGAAGACCGGACTCAACTCCGCATTCCTTGCGGAGATGCCTGTCGAGATGGGCATAGCAAAAGCACTAGGCATGGATCCTATAAAAATAAGTAAGATAAAGAACAGGAAGAGGAGATATAGGGCAATGGCCCAGCTGGTAAACGAAAACGCTGGCAGATATGATTTCATATACGTCCACATAAAGGGTCCGGATGAGCCAGGGCACGACGGCGATGCCAAGCTCAAGAAAAGGATACTTGAAGAGATAGACGAAGGATTCTTTGCAGGAATAAAGGACCTCAAGACAGACTTGTGTGTCACGTGCGATCACTCTACGCCGTGCCAAATTAAGGCGCATTCTTCGGATCCTGTTCCGGTTATGCTTAGGCGGCAAAATTCAAATAAGCATGACGAGATGCAATTTGATGAATCGATAGACGGACTTGGGAGCCTTGGTGTCATGGACGGAAACGAGCTTGTCGACAGGATATTGAAGAGATAAGATAGAATATTGAAGGGATAAAAT
>DAIDLJ010000003.1:38036-48349 GCA_027449585.1 Microcaldota archaeon
CCAAAGGATGCGATAGAAAAAATAGATGTGAGGAAGATACTAGACTCTCGCGGCGGATTCACGGTTGAGGTCTCTTTAAGAGGCAAGAAAAAAGGCGCCAGGGCGATGGTTCCAAACAGCACGAGCACGGGATCGCATGAAGTATTCGCGTTCCCGGATGGCGATGTGGACCTTGCACTATCGAATTTCGCCAAGGTCAAGGGAGAACTTATCGGGATCGGAGCTAGCGAACAGGAAGCCATAGATTCAACACTGCACAAAATAGGCGGAGAGAGATTTGGAGTAATAGGCGGAAATATTGCCACAGGAGTATCTGTAGCTGCAGCCAGGCTGGCGGCTGCAGTCGAGGAGATGGAGCTCTATGAGTATGTACATGAAAGCTTCATGAGGAAGCTTGGCGTGAAGAAGAGGATACCAAGGCCGCTGGGCAACTTGATAGGAGGCGGTGCCCACTCGAGAAACAGGATGTCCATACAGGAGATACTCATATCGCCCTCTGGCGTGAGCTTCGCACGCGGCATAAGCGCGAACGCTTCTGTGCATAAGGCTCTGGGGGAGCATTTAAGCAGAGAGCTCAAGATCTCGACAGGAGTAAATGTAGAGGGGGCATGGGTGAGCGGTCTTGGGGACGAGGAGAATCTCGCACTTGCAAGCGAGATGGCAGGACTGGCTGAGGAGCAGGGCGTGGACGTTCAGATAGGGGCAGACTTTGCGGCAAGTGAGTACTTCAAGAACGGAAAGTACGAGTATCAAGACAGGAAGCTTAGCCCTGCAGAGAATGCAGAATTTATAGAAGAGCTTGCAGGGGAGTTCGAGATGGCGGTAGTCGAAGACCCAATGAACGAGGACGATTATGGCGGCTTTGCCAAGATTACCAGGGGAATAGGGAAGAAAAGCCTCGTGGTTGGTGATGATCTTTACACTACCAGCATTGACAGGCTCAGGGAGGGCATACGCAGCAGGTCAACGAACGGCATTCTGATAAAGGTCAATCAGATAGGCACTCTGAGCGAGACCATGGAGGTCATAGGGCTTGCACACAGGCATGGCATAAGGACAGTAGTATCCCACAGGAGCAGGGAGACCACTGACGACTTCATAGCCCACCTTGCGGTTGCATTCGGATCCGAATTCATAAAGACAGGAATAGTCGGCGGCGAGAGAGTAGCAAAACTAAACGAGCTTGCAAGAATAGAGGAGCTTGAGTCCTGATGCGGCAATTTTGCGTCAGATAGAACAAAAACATTTAAATAGATAAATAGACACCAACTACAACGAGATTAGATGGCATTTTCCTCACTTCCTAGATCTCTCGCTTTGATACCTGATGGGAACAGAAGATGGGCCAAAGCGCACGGTCTCTCCATAATGCAGGGCTACGAGCTTGGCGTCGAGAGATTCCTGGACTTTAGCAGATGGTGCAAGGACTACGGAATAAAGAACGTTACAGTATGGGCGCTCTCCACTGAGAACATACGCAGGTCGCCAAGCGAAGTGAAGGTCCTTTTCAATATATACCGAAAGGCAGTCAAGGACAGGAAGCTGCTTGAGAGGCTGCAGAATGAAGGGATAAGGCTCAACATAATAAGCAACAAGAAGCTCATCCCAAAGGACCTCGCCGTGGCGTTCAACGACCTTCAGGAGAAGACCAAGGACAACAAGAATGGCGTCCTCAACATACTTGTCGGCTATGGTGGAAAGGATGACCTGGTGCATGCGATGAAAGCCGCCGTCGGCCTTGCACAAAAAGGGATGGATATTGATGCAGATGCTTTTGCAAGATGCCTGCTATCAAACCAGGTACCAGAGATAGACTTTATAATAAGGACTTCCGGAGAGAAGAGGCTTTCAGGTTTAATGCCGTGGCAGACAAGCTACTCGGAACTCTATTTCTGCAACAAGCTCTGGCCGGATTTTGGCAGGAAGGATCTTCGCGCAGCCCTTTCCGAATACAGCAGCAGGAACAGGCGGTTTGGGAAGTAATGTGTTTTCATGGCACCTAAAAAGGACCTGACAAAATATACTAGCTACTTCACGATGGAAGTGCCTAGCAGCATAAGACAGATAGCCATAATAGTGCTCTTTGGCATAGTCGCCGGCTCCATATCCAGCATAATGATACATTACGGATACGGAGACCACCTTGTCAACGTACTTCTTCTTGGAGCAAGCTCCGGAGTCATGATAGTCAGTTTTCCGGCGCTTATGACCGTTGCGATAATAAAGATGATGAAGAGAACCATGAAGATCAAGCACGTGCTTTTTGCAGTGCTTGCGGTCTCAGGCGCATACTCCTTCTTCCTCATGCTCGATTCGGCAATATTCTCGATTCTAAGGAACGACACGCTCTCATACCTTATACTGCTGCTCGTAAATGCCAGCATATACGGCTACTGGCTCATAATAAACAAGATAGTCATAGGACAGAAAAGAAGCGCAATAATAACCGCAGAGATACAGCCAATACTCAACGTGATAATGTACTTCCCGTTCGGCGGCTACCTTCTTAGGCCCGGGTTCCCTGTAGAGATAGCCTTGGTGAAGCTGTACTCTGGAATAATAGTCTTCATGATTATGGGTTATGCCATAATATACCTGCTTGACAGGCCTGCAAAAAAGAGACTGGCGGTAAGCGGCATAGACTTGTTTAGCAACATGGTCAACCAGTGGCTCTATGACATAGCAGCTGATCCGAACATACTAGGAAAGGGAGGGGTGAATCGGGAGGTCAATGTGGATGTGGCCGTGATATATGGAAAGGAGAAGGCGCGCGCTGTGTTCATCAAACCCGACATACATTACGGACCTTTTGGCACCGTAGGAGGGAGCATCTTCCCTGAGATCATGAGCGAGATGATGGCGCAGGGATACAACATAACACCGTTCATAGTCCACAGCGCAGTAAACATAGAGGACAACCCTATGAACACCAATCAAGTTTACTCGCTCTCCAGAAGGATATCAGAGCAGGTCAAGAACATGCATGGAGGGCAGATAAAAAATGCATACGGGAGCGTGGGATTTGGATCCGATAGGCCATGCAGAGCCATAAACATACACATAAACAATACAAACATACTGACATTATCTAAGGCACCATACGTGACTGAGGACATAGACAGGGAGGTAGGCATTAGATTTGCAGATCTTGCAGGAAGGAACAGATCACGCACCCTGCTCATAGATGCGCACAATTCCAGATTTGAGAGCGCAGGCGCAGAGGAGCTCATGGGCATAGGGAAATCTAGCAAGTACATACCAAAGTACGAGAATGCCATACTCAAGGCCACCAAGGATAGGAAAAAAGGCAGGCTCAGATTCGGCTCGTCGCACTTGAAGATGTCTGATCTGCTTCCTGGACCTGATCTTGGCCGCGGCTTTTCCAGCGTTGGCGTGTTCGATTTCGGCGAGAGCAGGTTTGCAATGATTTACATAGACTCCAACAACATGCTTCCGGGATTTAGAAGGCAGATGATTGAACACATAAAAGGCAAGTATGGGATTGCTGCAGAGCTGTGCACAACAGACACGCATTCGGTGAACTCAATTGCCATGTCTGCAAGGAACTCGCTAGGAAGATACACGACGCCGAGGCAGATGATGCCAATAATAGACAGGATGATCGAGAGGGCGCTTGGGGACATGGAACCCGCCCGCTTCGCATCGAGTTCATTCAGATTCGAGAGGTTTAGGGTGTGGGGAAGCGGCTCGGAGGAGCTTCTCACGAAGGTCGGGACTGATATAATAAGCATGGGCAAGAAGGTCGTTCCCCTCTTGATAGTAGGCGCATATATAGTGGCCGGCTGGATAATATACATAATGTAGTTGCTAAAATGGACGCACTTCAATCTGGCATATGGCTGTACATGACAGTCTTATTCGCGATTGCACTCTTCTTCTTAGGGCTTTATAGGGCAAGACGGATGGAGAAGAGGGAGCAGGAACTGTTGGGGATTGCAGTAGTTGCAGGCGCCATGCTCTTTGCGTATGAGCATACAGGCGACTTGAACCTTCTGCTTCTTTGCGTGGGCATAGCAAATTTCAATGGCCTTCTTTCCGACAAGTCACCCAAGATGCGCATTGGCTACGTAATTGTCAGCGCAGCCTACATTACCGCAATACACTGGATAGGTTTTCAGCTAATAGCGCAGGCCATGCTTCTGGGCATACTGAGCGTGATAACAAAACTCAAGCAGTACAGGAACAGGATAGAGAACAGGAGAGTGGAGCTGCGCAGGGATGTCTTCCACATGGGCGCCGGCGTGTTTTTGATGCTGATGTTCATGTTCGAGAGCGAGCCCGTAGCCGTTACTGCGCTCATGCTGATGATACTTGGCGGAATACTTGCCATATGCATAGCAGAGATATCCAAGGACAACCCGATATCGAACGTAGTCGTGGGACTTGAGCGAGGCGGAGCTGCGCTTGGATATGGCGCGCTGTGGCTAGCGCTTGGCTCGCTCTTTGCCGTATCCTTTCTTAACACCACAAACGTGCTGGTTGTCTTCGCAGCAATCTTCATTGGCGACCCAGTAGCAACGATAATAGGCATACACTTCAACAAAATAAAGCTGCCATGGAACAGAAGAAAGAGCTTGGCGGGCACTGCCTCGTATTTCCTTGCGGCCACTATAATCTCATTCTTCCTGATAGGATACTACGCCTTGCTGATAGGACTTGTCGGAGCGGTAATTGAGAGCCTTAGGATAAAGGTCGATGACAATTTCTCGGTCTCTGTCCTTCTTACTGCACTGCTTTTGATGTTAGGAATCTAGACCAGGAACGGCAGGATTCCAAAAAGGATTGAGACTGCTATAAGAAACACCCCAGAGATCATGACGCTTACGCCTAGGGGATTGTATGGCTCTACTGCTTTTGATGCGCTCATGAAGACGCGCTCTATGAGCCAAAAGAGCGCGGCGCCTATGATTATTATTCCGACAATCGGAATTACACCTAAGACTCCGAATGCGCCAACAGCACCTATCAGTATGAGCAGGTCGGCTATGAATCCGGTAGTGAGCGGCAGGCCAAGCGCAGCGAATGTGCCAAGTATGAAGAGATATGCCATTCCAGGGAAGTTCTTCACTACGCCCTTTATCTTATCTATCTCGAGTGTGCCGTAGACCTCGTCAAGAGAGCCTGCCAAAAGAAAGAGCAGTGCTATGATTACGCCGTGATTGAACATCGCATACATTGCGCCGTTATATCCAAAGGCATTCATTGCCGTTATCCCGACACCGACTATGCCCATATCGGTTATGCTGGTGTAGGCTATTAGCCTCTTTATGTTCCTCTGGCTAAGGCAGACGTAGGCCGAATAGATGGTCGATACCAAAAAGATGAGAAATAAATAGAGAGAATAGTGCGCTGCTATCGGGAGCATGAGAAACATGAGGTAGAGGCCGTATCCGCCGAACTTTAGAAGGACTCCGGCCAGTATCATGCTTCCGGTTGTCGGCGCCTCCGTGTGGGCGTCAGGGAGCCAGCTATGGAACGGGAAGGCAGGCATCTTTATCATGAATGCGACCAGAAAGAGAACGAGGACCTCGAGCTGCGCCTTGAGCGGAATGGACTGCGATGCGCCAATTATCGCACCTATGTCAAAGCTGTGCGGCGTTACTGAATTGTAGAGCACTATTATCCCGATGAGGAGCAGCAGGCTTGATATTATTGAATAGATTAGGAACTTTATGCTTGCATAGCGCCTGTTGTAGCCGCCATAGAGGAAGATTATGAAGAAGACCATGACCTCTGCGACCTCCCAGAATAGGTAGAGAAGGAAGAGGTTTGCAGCCATAAAGACGCCAAGAGAGGCCGTCTCCGCAACGAGAAAGACCGTCGAATACACGCGGCCGACCTTGCCTATGAAGTACTCGCCGACCAGCGAGGACGCGAAGAAGACGACTGCAGTCATTATGAGTAGGATTAGTGATGGCTGCGAGAGCGAGAGGGAGAAGCCCAGGTTTAATGTTGGGATATATGCTATGCTTGCAGACAAGTATGCCAGGCCGTTTGTATGGACGAGATATAGGACTGCCGCGGATAGTATCAGCACTATTGAGGAAGATGCAACTGTTATATCATGCGCATATCTCTTATCCGAGACCATCAGTATGACTAGGAAGAAGAGGGGAACAAATAGCATTATTGGCAATAGCAGCATCATCTTCCACCATACATAGATATGAAGTTCATATAAGGCCCAAGCGTGCTTGAAGGGGCCGAAGGCTTTGTAGCATCTATTACTTTTAGTATGTCAGCCATTGATATCTTCTTTTCGCTTGAGGTTGACACGTTCTCTTCAAGGGCTGTGAGCTTGGCCTGCCTGCAGATGTTGGCTATGTCTGCGCCAGTATAGCCGCTGGTGCGCTCGGCAAGCTCCTTGTAATCGATCTTGCTCTCCAGCGGCGCGCGGGAGAGATTCTCCTCGAATATCCTTGCCCTGTCTTCCAGGTTTGGAGGGTGCACGAATATGAACCTGTCGATCCTCCCAGGCCTTAGTATGGCCTGGTCTATGTGGTCCGGTCGGTTTGTGGCGCCCACAAGCACTATGCCACTTGCGCTTCTTATCCCATCGAGCTGCTGGAGGAATTCGCTTGTCATGTGCACTGAGAATTCGCTTGAATCATTCCTGCTCGGCAGCAGCGAGTCCATCTCGTCTATGAAGATTATCGATGGGGTGTTCTCCTTGGCCCTGTTGAAGGTCTCCCTTATTTCACTAAGCGCATTCTCAAGCCCGTTCTTTGCTATGTCAGATCCTGATATTATTATCAGCTTCACCCCGTCAAGCTCGCTGGCCACTGCCTTTATCAGCATGGTCTTCCCTGTGCCAGGAGGGCCAAAGAGCATTATGCCCTTTATGTTGTTCACGTCATACTTCCTTACAAGGTTTGGATGCAGTATTGGTATCTCTATCGCCTCATAGAGCGCCTTCTTTGCATCCTCAAGCCCTATTACGTCGCTGAGCTTCACCGAATATTCCTCCTTGTCCGATAGCTCTGGATGCATCCTTCTCTCGTAGTCTATCCTGAACTGGTTGTACTTCTCAAGTGTGGAGAGCGAGGTGGATGGCTTGGTGCCCTTTATCACGCTGACGAAGTCGGCCATGTTTATCTGCAGCACCTTTCTCTGCCTCACAGCCTCGTCTGCAACCTGCCTTGCAACCTCATTGCATATGTTCTTTATGTCCGCACCGGAGTAGCGGTTTGTGAGGTCCGCGAGCTTATTGTAGTTTATGTCCTCGCCTATAGGGAGGGATTTAAGGTAGTGCGCAAATATCTTTGCCCTTCCGGACTTGTCTGGAAGTGGCATGTAGATTATCTTGTCGAATCTTCCAGGCCTCATTATTCCCGGATCCAGCAGATTGGGCACGTTTGTCGATCCCACTATTACCACGCCCTCCATCTTCTCGAAACCGTCCATCTCCGTAAGAAGGGTTGATATGAGAGTCCTGCTCGAGTCCGCATCGGCAGCGTCCCTCTTGCTTGCTATGCCGTCTATCTCATCGAAGAAGAGGACAGCAGGGGTGTTCTTCCTTACAGTGTTGAATATCTTTGATAGGTCCTGGGCGCTCTGCCCAGGATATGGAGATACGAGCGAAGAGGTCTTGACATAGAAGAATTTTGCGCGTATCTCATTTGATAGCGCGCGCATTATGAGCGTCTTTCCAGTACCCGGTGGACCGAAGAGTAGTATTCCTTTTGCAGGCTTGACGTTGTATGCCCCGGAGATGGCCCTGTGCTCTATGGGGGCGAGCACGGCCTCCCGTAGCTCCTTCTTCGTCTGATCGTAATTCGCAACATCATCTAACTTTTCATGCACACTGCTTGTAAGGTCCTGGAACGAGTCGCCGAACTTGCCGAGGAAGTCCTGCTTCATGACCTCAAGTGCCCTGACAACTGAGACGTTGCTGTACTCCAATAGGAAGATAAGAATCGGCGTGAGTATGAAGCTTATTACATCCATCCTGTTTAGGTAGCTGCCAGTTGCATATGAGAGAACCGCATAAACGCCAAGTATTATGAAGGCGAAGGTGCTTGCTATTGTGCCCTTGAATCCGGACCTGCTCTCTATGACAAAATTGGTCATTGCGAATATGACTATGAGCCAGACGACAAGCTGTATTATGGTGAACTGGAACTGGTAGAATATTGAGAGTATTGCTGCCCCGAATCCGACGAATAGCTGTTCGCCTACCTTGAGGCTAAAGAAGTTGCCCCAGGCAGTTCCTGCATCTGCAAAGAATGACGAGAAAGTTGCTGCTGGCTTTGAAGGCGTGAGCATCGCCCCTGCGGCAGGAGGCACTATCGAATTGAATGCGCCTGTTGCATTGTAGACTATCGGCGCGCTGTTTTGTATACCGGTCATCCCCGATAGCATTACGATAAGAATTATCACGACTATGGCCGATGCCATTGCCCTTTTGAAGCCTATGAATAGT
The DNA here is from genome assembly GCA_027449585.1 of Microcaldota archaeon. Classification (GTDB taxonomy): domain Archaea; phylum Micrarchaeota; class Micrarchaeia; order Micrarchaeales; family CABMGC01; genus JAJZNA01. Next base: position 46,480 of record DAIDLJ010000003.1, read on the forward strand.
GTGCCGAGCATGAAGGCCGGAATCTCCAGAAGCTGGCCAAGATATGAAAGTGGAAGCATCATCAGGGCGTACACGAATGTTATGGTGCGGTAGTTGTTGTAGCCGATCAGAAGCGATACGCTTACAAAGATCGTCAGGATCCATGCAAGTAGCGGCGCTTGGTATATGAACATGGCTAGCGTCTCAAAGAGCATGAGCATAAGACCGCCAAGCGGCGAGAGCATCGCAATAGCAAAGGTCAGGAGCAGGAGAGGTATGAGTATCACTGTGGGGAAGAATGGGAAGGCTATTGATACGCTGAATGTGGCAAAGAGTATCGCAAGGGCATCGGGAAAGTTCTCCTTGCTCACGAACTCCCTGATGAAGTCCTTTAGCCAGTAGAATGACATCGGCGTGTAGGAGTAGCGGTACCTCTGCACAGGCTTTTGAGGCTTGGACTCGAACGAGACGCTTGGCGTCTTCTTGTCGGCCTTCTTTTTCGAGGAGTTTGAGTCTGGCATACCTGGAATCCCACTTAGCCTAATATATAAATAGTTAGTATTATTATTAATGTTAGTATCTGAATATTACTTGCCCCGTTGTAGCTCAATGGCAGAGCGGTCGCCTGTAGTTTGGTAATTTTCTGGAATAATATCCAGGAGTAGATAGCGACAGGTTGTGTGTTCGACTCACACCAACGGGAGATACTTCTAATCTGAGTCTCTTTGCAGGTCGGATATATCCTTTCGCGCAGACTTTAGCTCAGATAATCTGCTGCTTATCGCATCGCCAATGAGCAAGCCGGCTCTGGAGTCCTTGCTTAGGGACTCTATGAAGCCATAATCGTCTATTCTGCCGAGTGCGCCTGACACGAACTGGCACTGCGCGGCCTCCTCTTTGGAGAGGTTGTGCTTTAGCTTGATCGGCGCGCCCTCGCCGAAGATTCTGCTCTTTTTGAGCACGTCCGATACGGCTGATACAAGGAATGCGCTGTCGTTTATGCGCAAGGCCGACGCGGCCCGATAATTAAAGGATATTGACTCGTCAGCTGCCACCTTTTTCAGGAAGTCCTGGTCGCTAATGCGCTCCAGGATGGCTGGACGGAGATATCCCTCGCCCAGGTGCAGGTATATGCTTACCACATCCTTTACAAAATGCTCGTCCTTTACGGCCATCAGCACGTCTGTTGCAACCCTGGATCCTGAGATTACAAGATCATGGTGGTACGCAAGCTCCTTTAGGATGGACTGGTCTGTTATGTGCCTGAGCATTATGCGTTTGCGAAAATCATTCTTTGGAGTGCTTGGCCGCGATATGAGATATCTTGCCATCACTTCCTGATCCTTAAAGCCGTAGCATGCTGCATCGACAACGTTGTGGTCGCCGTCCCTGAGCACTAATCTCATCAGCAGCTTCTGGTCGGTTATCCCGCGCACCGCAGCCGCCCTGACCTTGCCGATAGCAGATGCGGAGCTTATCTCTTTTAGATATGCCTGGTCGTTTATTCTTGACGCAGCGGCTGCGCACAGCCCGGTATCCCTGCGGCTCAGGGCGATTTCTTTAAGGAAGCCCTGGTCGTTTATTTGCTTTATTGCCTCCATCTGCCTGGATAGCATTGCAGCCGCCTCGCGCTTTGCAGAGGGGCTTCCGATGTCCAGGGCGTCCCTTCCTATAAAATTGTTGGTTATAAAGAGTCTTGATTGCTGCTCCGAGAGGGCGGAGATGTCAGGCCTGATGGCATTTGGCATAAGGATCACAAGATGTCAATCAAGAGATGAAGGGGCTGATATTTAATACCGACCATTCATTGCAGCAGGAGCTGCAAAGATTAAAGGTATATAAAATGCAGCGGTAATAGATATTACGTTGCTCTGGTCGTCTAGTGGTTAGG
>DAIDLJ010000004.1:0-21579 GCA_027449585.1 Microcaldota archaeon
TAAGTGATTTAATGTCAAATATCAACATTGAACTCAAAGGCTACGTGGACAAGGTGCTCAATAAAATGGTTGAAGCGAACTACGCGAAGACCAAATCAGAAGCCATACGGCTGGCACTATTTGAATTTGATCAGCTCCATGGGCTTACTGAAGATGAACTTTATTCTGTCGCAGCAGAAAAAATGATCAAGAGAATTGAAACTGGAAAAGAAAAAATCCACAGATTTAGTATAAGGTGATTTTGTGGAAATCTTCTCCACTTCTGAATTCGACAAGGATTTCAAGAAAGCAGACAAAGAAGCCGTAAAAAGGATCAGATACCTAATCACAGAGCTGAAAACTTCCAATTACTTGGGCAAAGAATTGGCCCATGCAAAGCGCACTTATTCTATAAGAATAGGAAATAAACGATTTGTGTATAGGGTTGAAAATGACAAAGTTATACTTTTGTTTTTCAAGAGCAGAGAGAACGTATATGACTATTTAAGAGAATAATATCGAATAAAATGCACAAAACTTCTTCAACCTACGGAAAGACGTATATATCTCAAGTGCGTATAGTTATATTGAGGGTCTTGGAATGACCCGGAATAGCGCGCAGGTATGAAATGTGGTTTTTACCAACGCGCTACCAATATTTGGCTTTTAGCTTTAGCCTTTTTTGAAATTCTTATCTTCTATTTTTTCTATCTTCTTGAGCCTTCTGGTCCTTCTTTCGATGCTCTCAAAGGGCGTTTCAAGCCATTTAAGTACTATCCCTGCAGCTTCATTTGCACTTATCATCTCTGCAGGTAGGCAGATGACGTTTATATCGTCATCCTTCTTGGCTTTTTCAGCTGAGTCCTCATTCCAGCACACAGAGGCGCGTATTCCTTTGAACTTATTCGCTGCTATGGCCATCCCGTGTCCAGACTTGCATATGAGGATGCCCTTTTTCCCATTGTCTACTTTATTGCATACCTTCCCTGCATAGTCCGGATAGTCGTCTTCCTTGTCGTACTCGTAAGGCCCGACATCCTCCACCTGCATGCTCTTTGCCTCAAGCAGCCTTGCGAGCTTATTCTTGAGCTCAAGACCACCGTGGTCTGAGCCTATTGCAAGCTTATCCATGGTTACTTATTCAGTGCAATTCATAATAAAAGCATGAGGGAAGTGCTGGATTCTAAATAAGTGTTAGAAAGAGCCGGGAGAGGAAATCGAATCCTCCTTTTCCGCTCTGCAGGCGGACGCATAGCCAATCTGCCATCCCGGCGTCTATAGGCGAGTAAATATTTAATAAGGGGGAATATATAATAAGTCTTTTACAGCATATTTAATCGTGATTTTATGAGAGTAGCGTTCGGTTCTGTTCCAAGGGAATTCGTGTCTGAAACTGAGGTTTATGATTTCAAGGATTCTGTATCAGAAGTGCTGCCAAAAGTGGATAAACTTGGCGCAGTAGTTGTCACAAAGGACGGCTCCTATTTTGGTGTGGTCGATGACCGCTCGGTTGCCTTGAAGGGCGCCACAAAGCTCGGCAAGAACTTTGCAGTTGGCAAGTTTGCGCGCAGAGTGCCGACCCTCAATTCTGAATCTGAGCTTAAGAAGGCCATAGAGTCATTCTATTCGTCAGGCACGAAGGCGCTGCCATACGTTGAGAACGGGAGGATAAAGGGCGTGGTGAAGCGGACAGAGATGCTCAAGGCCCTGCTCTCAATGCACGTATTTTCAAACACTAAGGTTAATGACATAATGTCAACCCCGGTCATCTCCATAGACCAGGAGGCGAGCATAGAGCGCGCAAAGACCGCAATGAAGGACAACAGCGTCAATAGGGTTGCGGTCCTAAACGGCGGCAAATTCTACGGAATACTGAGCGCAAGGGATCTCATGAACTACGGCATGCGTTCGAGCAGCCGAGTACCAGAGTTCAGCGGGGGAAGCGACAAGCACGCCCACGTGGGCAACATAACCCAGCGCAATCCTCACACAGTTGATTCTGGAACCTCCGCCGAGAGCGCACTACGCGATTTCATAGAGAAGGACATCTCCTCTTTGCCAGTCATCAAGAACGGCAAGCCTGTCGGGATATTGACCATAAGGGACATCTTCGAGACGGTTGTAAAGAATGCCAATGTCGAGAAGCGGAACATAGTCATATCCGGACTAGATTCAAGAACAGTCGAGTATCGCGATGACTTAATTACCGAGCTCGAAGCCCTTGCAGATAAGATAGACAGGTTCGGAAACACGCGGGTAGACTACATAGCCCTTAATGTGAAGCCGATAAAGCAGAAGGAGTACGAGCTTAGGATAAGACTGGGCATCTCAAAGGGCGCAGTCGTTCACATGTACGTATCCGGATACTCGCTGGAGGCCACGCTCAAGGATCTGATAAACAAGACGTACCGCGCCGTAAAGCAGGGGCACGGGGAGTAAGCAATCGCTATGGAAGGTCATATGTTGGGTCACAACCTTAAATTCAGGCTGCAATCGAGCCTTGAGCTACTCATAACGCTCTCGTTCGGCCTTGCAATCCTGCTTCCGATAGTCATAATCGCCTTCATACAGGTGTCAAATTCCAACACATCCCTCTCGTCGGTAGAGGCGCAGCAGGCGGCGAGCAAGCTATCAAGTGTGGCTACGCTGGTGGGCAGCGAAGGCGCTCCCGCAAAGCAGCTTGTTCAGATAAACATACCTCCTGGCGTAGAGAGCATCTACATAGGCAATACCATGACAAATGGCGTTGGTCACGTAATAATATTCAAGCTGGCATCCGTGGTAAACGCAAGCTATATCACTACTTACACTCCTGTAAACGTAAGCGGAAACCTGGGCGGGATAACATCTCAAGGCACGTACCTGGTGAACGTGTCCGCGCAAACTCAGTGCCCTGGAAACCCCACGGTGTCCTGCGTATACATGCAGCCTGTGGTGTAATTCGATGAAGCTACAAATAGCCCTCGACTATATGATGGTCTTCATCTTCATCCTCTTAATATTCATGATAATGTTCCTGTCAATAGCCAAGCAGCGCGCCACTTTTGCAAACGAGCAGTCATTTGCGCAGCTCCAGATAATCGCGCAGACGATAGCATCCGACATCTCAATAGCCGGCCAGGCAGGCAACGGCTACACCGCATCATTCCTGCTCCCAGCGGAACTGAGCTACCTCAAGTACAACGTTTCCATCACGAAGTTTGGTACCGTGATAGTATCAACAAATCCCTTCGGCCATATTGTGCAGGCAATCGCATTCTCCGGCCAGTATAATCTGCTTTCAAATTCCTCATATCTTGTCCCCCCAAGCAACACCTATTATGCGATACCAACATACAACGGCACAGGCTACCTTTCTGTGCAAAACTCCCAAGGCACCATATGTGTAGACTATTTCTGCCCATCTACATCCAATCAAATTTCCCAGATGGTCCTGTCATCACAGACGACCGGAGCTGCGCAGTTCAACGGTGCAACCAGCTACATTCACTTCAGCACTCTCAATCCGTCAAATTATTTAGGTTCTGAAACTGTATCTGCTTGGGTAAATCCAAGCAATGTTGCATCTAGGTCTGAAATACTCAACGCATACGGCATGTACTTCAACCTTCAGAACAATGGCGAAGTGTGCTTCTATCAGAATGGCGCATCGTCAAGCTATACCTGCACTGCAAATACTATTCCAACCAATTCGTGGAGCTTTGTGTCTGCCACATACGCCCAATCTAGCGGATCAGTAAATCTGTATATAAACGGCCGCAGCATAATCAGTGCAGTTATAGGAACCAGTCCAACAAATGCCGCAGGCGGGTCAATAGGCGAATGTTCCTATTGTGGTTCGGGATTTTATTACAGCGGGCTAATTACAAATATGCAGGTCTATAATGCTACTCTTTCATCCAACCAGATAGCCGCGCTCTATTCAGGCGGAATAGCCGGATCGCCGGTGATGACCTCTAATGTTGTAAGCTGGTGGCCCCTCAACGGCAATTCAAACGATTACTCAGGGCAAGGAAACAACGGGGCAGTGGGTGGCGCTCCAATAACCTATCCTTCAGTTTCCCAACTATTTGCAACTGCAACTAATTCAACTAGCAACAGCGTTACAGGTGGTCTTATCGGATTTACTAGTTCTATCGGAACTCTTTCTGGCGGACCCTCAACGTCAAACCGCACAAATTCTGCAGGAATTGCAACTGCCTTCTCAGTCCAATCCGTATATCCTGGGATTGGAACCGGCGTAGCCACGGCATTCAACGGAAATTATTCCGCATCAAATAGCCTTATCGGCTGGTGGCCGCTCAACGAGCGATACGGAAATAAGGCCTATGATATAAGTCCTCAAAGCAGCAACAATCTATACTATGCTCCAGGAAACATCTTCTATGCTTCTTGGGCGTCTCCAAGATATGTTACCCAGATAGTCAATCCAAGCAGCATAAACCTAAATGATATATATCAGGAAGGCAGTGCAAATCCCGTCTCTTATTCAGTATGGTTCAAAACGCTTTCTACACCCGGCGCATATCCTATGATATTTGGGGATACCGGCGGTTCTCCGCGCAATGGATACGACCTTTATGTTGGTGGTGTGGGATCCACTGCACCAGGCAGCCTTACTGCTGAAAGGTTTGCAGGAGGAAGCGGCGTGACAGCATCATCAACGGCCATATCCCAAAATACCTGGTATCTAGCTGTTCTAACATACGATGGAACCAACATGCGCCTATATCTTAACGGAGTCCTACAAGGAACTACTGCATCTGCTGGTTCTATAACCGTCAATTCAATAATGTCCCTGGGCTCTCTTTCCGGATATACTGATTATGGAAATTTTGACCTGGCCGATTTCCAGGCATACAGCACCGCCTTGTCCGCTGCCCAAGTTGCAGCTCTATATTCTGAAGGATTTGCAGGCCCACCAGTATCAAATACCAATCTGATAGGGTGGTGGCCACTTAACGGTGATACGTTAGATTACAGCATGAATGGGAACAATGCAACTTCTATAGGGAATGTACAATCTGTCCAATATAATGTTAAAGTTTCAAATCCAATACAAGTTTCTACAGCTACGTTCAATGGCGTAAGCAGTTACGCACTGACTTCTTTAGCGCCTTCTAATGTAAGCACCCCAATTACCATATCTGGATGGGTCAATCCACCAAATGATCCGTCATCGTACTTAGGATATTTCGGGTGGAGGTCCACGGATTCTGTGGCAGGCAGCGGGGATTTCTACATACTCCAACTTGCTGGTACAAATCTATTGGAGCTTAGATTCCAGAACAGCGCAGGAACACAGTATAACTACGAATCGGGCCAGAATGTTGCAATAAATCCAAATGCCTGGAACTTTGTGGCATTCACGTACAACGGATCCTACATAAAAGCATACGTTAATGGCATCCCATTTGCCCCAATTTCCGCAAGTGGGTCATTCGGCTCTGGAACCCTAAGCCCATTCACCATAGGCGCTCAAGATGAGCTTGGCAGCATTGTAAACTTCTTCAAAGGATCCGAGTCAAACATACAAATTTATGGATCCGCACTTTCTGGATCTCAGATTGCAAGTCTTTACAAGCAAGGCGTTTCTGGATTTCCAATAGCTGGGGCCAAACTTGCTGGGTGGTGGCCTCTCAATGGCGATTCAAATGACTATTCTAGCAGTGTCAACAACGCAGTTCCTGCCAATATAGTTTACAATTCGATCCGAATCAACTCATTCGGGCAGATGCCTTCCCTTTCAGGATACGGATTATACCTGAACGGAGTCAGCTCAAATGTTGTCGTAAGCAGCCTTTCGCCTTCCGGTCCAGTCTCCTCCGAAACGCAATCTGCATGGATCTATTTGGCTAGCCTTCCCCAATCCGGATCATACAGTCAAGTAACCTGGCAGGAGGGGCATCTTGGCGGATTATATGTTAGCAGCACAGGAAATGTGATCTTCGGCGCTTTCCCCGGCGGCATTTTCAGTTCTATACCAAGTAACATAATCGTATCCCCAGATACTTGGTATTTTGTATCTGGCTCTTATTCAAGCGCATCCGGCCTTGGAGTATGCGTTGACGCGGTGTGTATAAATACGACCAAGTCAGGTGCGATATCAAGCTCGGGTGCATTTGATATTGGGGCTAAGGACGGCACAAGCCTGTTCTTTAACGGTACAATAGCAGATGTCATGGTGTATAACTCAGTATTGAGCAACGCACAGCTCGGACTTCTTTATAACTCTGGGGCGCCGATTACGCGGTCTGTATCCCTGCCATTTGGTGTTACTTGATGAAAGCGCAATTCTGGTCAATGGACATGATATTTGCAGTGATGATATTCATGGGTGGCATAGTCCTTTTAAGTTACGTATGGTCAAACGTAAACAGCCAATTCTCCATCAGCTATGGCTATGGTATCGGCCTGATGCAGGTTCAGTTAAACAATCTCCTGCAGAGGATGCAGGCGCAGGGTTCACCACAGAACTGGAATTCTTACGCTTCGGTAAACAACACAAGCAACTGGGCCAACGTAAGCGTAGGCCTTGGATCATCTTCCACTCCCGGAACAATCTCAATGAACAAGGTGCTCACTCTTATGGCCATGTCAAACAGCAATTATCAGGCTTCAAAGCAGCTTCTGGGGGTAGGTTATGATTATTACATAACTATTTATTCGCAAGGACAGTACAACCTATCCATAGGAAGGAATCCGATGAATCTTAATCCAACTTCAATACAGTCTGCAACAATTCCAATAGTGCTTGACAACGGTCAGGATGCAAACATGCGCGTAATTGTCTGGACAAATACCACTTTCGGTGTAGGATGAATGAAGGGCTTCGTATTCACTTTGGATGCGCTTTTCGCGTTGATGATAGCTGCAATAGGTATAGCCATAGTCTTCTATTTCGCATATACTGCGCCAACTCCGTACATGATACAACATTCTGCATCAGCAGGGCTGCTTAACAGCCTTGCGTCCTCAAAATTAAGCCAAATATCAAACATTGCTCTGGTAGGCTATATGGACAACCAGAGTGCAGCTGCCAACCAGAGCTGGCACATGGCGTATGCTAACCAATACAACAATGCTGGCAACGGATATGGTCCGTCATCCCTGATGCTTAGTTATGTAATAAATGTAAATTCACCAATAATAAATGGCACAATCGTGGCAGGCTATGGAAACGTCTATTTTGGCGCCGGAAATACGATATACGCGGTAAATGCAACTACTGGTTCGGTGATATGGACATCAAACACCCCCTACAATTCCGTTTTTTCTAAAGAACCGTATGTAAACTCAACGCTCCTGTATTCTGGCATGCTGATATACGCTACAAATGCAAATATTGTTGCACTTAGCGCCAGAAATGGGACAACGATCTGGGGGTCCAATCCTAAATACGGATCTCAGACAAGTGAGCCGGTATCCACAGACCTGAAAACCAAGATCATGCAATATGGCGGAATGATAATAGGGTATACTTTTGATGCATCAAATTCTCTCTCTTCCACCGTATATTCAATGTATGCAAACAACGGCACTGTGCTTGGTTATTCCCCTCTTTATGCAAATCAGGTTAGCTACGCGGCAATAGCCGATGGCCAATATATAATCACAACGGCGCAGGACAAAGTCCTTCTTGAAACTGCAATATCAAGTAACACTTTCGGCGCGGCAACGATATGGTCAACAACGCCATCATGCGGCGGAGTTGGATATCCCACTGGCGTATCCGTTCTAGCTAATGTAATTGCGTACGGATGCGGAACTACTGGCAATATTATTGGAATAGACTCAAGTCAAATATTCACAGCTACACTTCCTTCAGCTGCAACGGGTCTTACCGCATACAACGGTCACATAATTTTCCAAACATCAAATGCCGTAGTAATGTCCAGCACCTCAGGCAATGTATGGACGGAATCAATGAGCGCATATGGCAGTGCGGCATCCAATGCAACTCCGGTGGCATCTTTGAATAACGTCTATTCATTATGGTCCGGGAATTATGTTGTGGTGCAAAATCTTAGCACCGGCAGCGTCATAGCAAACACTTTGATTCCATACTCCGGTGCAATAAACCCGTATATGATGCTTGCTTACGGAAAATTGTTTGTAAGCAGGGGCTCATATCTGATGTCATTTGGGACATGCCCCGGCAATTCAAATTACTCAGTGCTCAGCGAGATAGGTTCGCTTTTCTTGAACGGGCAGGCATCATGCGCAAATTATCTTTTTAATACTGTGCAAAACAATACAAACATCGGAATAAATATAAACGGAACTTCAATTAACAAAGCGGCACAATTTAGCGCAAACAGCATGGTCTACGCAGGCACTCCAACAAGTTTAAGCAACTTAGGTCCAGCATCATGGTCTTTCTGGATAAATGCAACAACAGCTACGGGTGGCGTACTCTACAAAGGCGATAATAATCTGGTAGACGCCGGCTGGTGGATAGATTTCAATTCTTCCTTTGGGGGTATCGGTGCTGTGATAGAGCAATCCAACACCAACACGAGGAGATACGCAGCTGCTAATCAGCTTCAAACAGGTGTTTGGACCAATGTTGTAATCACATGGAATGGCGTAACGAGCAACTACAATAGCATACACATCTACATAAACGGCGTCGAAGCCATATATTCATATAACCTAAACGGAGTAGGCATTCACGGTTCCGATTCTAATTGGCCGCTGTATATTGGCTTCGGCGCAGGAGGTTCAACAAAATCAATAAATGGAGAACTAGCTAATGTTCAAATATACAACGTTTCACTTTCTCAACAACAAGCAGCAGCCCTTTACCAGGAAGGGATGTCTGGTCCTCCGCTGTTACAAAATTCCATAGTCGGATGGTATCCTTTACATAGCGACGGCAACAATTATGCAGGGGAATATTCTGCAGGTTTTCCAGTAAATGTTGTCTTCGTTTCAACTAACTATATTCCACAATCGCTGCAAAACTCATTTTCAATATCAAGCCAATCAGCTCCAATACCTCTATTCAATTATACTTCTGGCAAATATAAGTTGTACAATGTAAGTGTATACTCATGGAAATAGCCGGCAAATCAATACGTTTCAAAGGGCAGCTGATGTCCATAGCTTTGCTTATTTTTGTTCTACTAATGGTTTCATCGCTCATTACCCTTGTCATAATAGGGGTGGGCTATGATGGCATATCCCAGTCATCGATAATAGCGTCTAGCTCTTCAAATTATGGCACCATACTGGCGCAGAGCGCCAAAACCTTCGCATACAGCAGTGGTACCACCGCGTTGAACGTTCTGTTTAAATACGAATACAACGTCTCGCTAAGGAAGACCAATTTCATAACCAACTTCAGCCAGTACATGCAGTATCTCATAGTGAATGGCAGTCTGCCAAATGTTGCTAAGGGATCGGCGGCAGCCAACGCCCTGCAGAGCATGATGGGCAATGCGACTCTTGCATCCTACAATTCCGTTGTCTCATCTGCAACCGGATTTGGTTCAAAAAGCATAAAAGTCTACGAATCAAAGCCGTACATCTACCAGAAAAATCCTTATTCGATAGCGATAAAGTATAACGAATATGTAAATATCAATGCTTCAACCGGATCGTTTGCATTTACCATTCCTGTAAATGTTTCAATACCGCTAAATGGCACTCCAGACCTGTTCTATGCCCAGCAGGGTATATACCGAGCAATAAAGCCGGGAAACTTAAACGAACAGGTCTCACTCATAGGTAATTCATATGCGAGCTCCGGAAATACTCTAGGTTATGTCTATGGAACGGTATATGTGCTCCCATATTCCTCAACATGCTCAAGCATTCCAAGCCCCCTGAACACGCAGCCTTACGAATCCCAGCTAATAATAGCCGACTCAAACGCGCTCGCAATAAGCGGATGCACTTCATATGGCGGATTCATATCAAGCAATACAATATCTGCGCAGGCCATGCCGTACTTATCGACTACTTCGACAGTGTTCAATTACCTTCAAACTGGCCAGCATGTGCTTCTTTATGGACCAAGTCTTGCGATATTAAACATTACAAACCTAATCGACAATGTGAGCTCTGGATCGTATTTCTCCTCACCTTTCGCCCCGTCCTTCTCCCAAAGGGCGTCGGGAAACATCCAGCAGCAGTCGTCTGCAGGCATATTCACTCTTTCAGGTATTGTAAATAGGCAAGCAGCGCAGTTCAACGGACAGACAAGCTACATTACTACGCCATTGGTCACCAGCGCAGTTGTTGGGACTACGATATCCTCATGGTTCTACACCACAGGTATTGGCGGGTCTATAATATCGATGGGAAATAATGGTGGGACAAATGGCTACGTCCTCTTCACCGGAGGCTCACCTACCGCCTGTCCATCCGGAACCCTTGCCATATTGGAGTCAGGGATACGTTGGATATGCACCGGCGTATCAATATCTGAAAATACCTGGTATAATACAGTTCTAATCTCTTCGGCAAGCGGTTCTTCTGTGATTTATTCCCTTTATTTAAATGGAGTCCTTGCTTATACCTCTCCAGTAGAAAGTCCCCCAAACCCGCCAGTTTCTAATACTATTATTGGAGGGGACGGGGCCTCAAGTTCTGTATTCAATGGACTGATATCAAACGTCCAGGTATACAACGGATTGCTCTCAAACATGCAAATTTATAATTTATACCAACAGGGCATTGAGGCTCTTCCGGAATCAAACACCGAACTTCTTGCATGGTGGCCGCTAAACAATAATCCACAAGACTATTCGGGCAATGGGTACAATGGGGAGGCAAATCAAATTACCTATGGGCTTCTTCCTTATTATACAAGGGATAGTGCAATAGGCGGAAATGCAACTGCAACAGTCAATGCAATACCTGGACTTTCAAACTGCAACACAATGGCGCAGTGCAGCAGCAATTCGCTTCAGCATCTCTATCTAAGCAACGCTCCTCTAGGTATAAGCACTGCCGGAACAACCGTAGCGCAATTCAACGGCGCAAGCAGCTACATATCCGTACCAGACAGTTCTGCGCTTGATCCGTCTTCCATAACTGTATCTGTGTGGGCGAATATAGGCGCTTCCACCGGCGGTTGTCCAGGAATAGTGGCAAAAGGGGGAAACTCGCAATATCAGATTTATCAGACAAGTGGGACGGGAGTTGATCCCTTTGTTTACACCACGGCAGGTCTTTGGGACGGATTCTCTACTCCAGGCACCCTAAATACCTGGGCACAATATGTATTCACTTATAATTCTGCAAGTGGGCAGATGATACCTTATTATGATGGACAAGCAGGTTCTATAGCCACCACATCCGGCGGCATTGCATCAACTTCAAATCCATTATACATTGGGTACATGTCTGGCTGCGGCTATTTCCAAGGAGACATAGCAAATCTTCAAATATATAGTTCTGCGCTGTCTGCAAACGCTATAAAATCGTCATACCAGGAGGGAATAACCGGCGCCCCGGTGACTATTCAAAACCTCGCCGGCTGGTGGCCCCTAAATGGAAATTCAAATGACTATTCAGGAAACGGCAACAACGGCGTTTCTACCAATGTGGCTTTCCAATACCTGGGCGTACCAACAGCAAGCAGTTCAACTAATTCAATTGCAATCAATGCAGGGCCAAATGGGGGATCTGTAAATAGCGGATGGCAGACATTTGGTTTTGGGTCCCCTCCATAAAATTAGCGTTTCGACGCCTCTTGCTCCTGCTTAATCTTCAGGCTCCTCCGCCAAGCGATGCAAAGAGCCCATTCATGACTCCGGAGACTGCGAAGAACACTATCAGGCCTATTATTATGAATACGGGCAGGTACCGCACTCCCTTTATCGTGCTCCCGGCGGATATCGTGGAGACTATGAATGCCCCGAATCCCGTTATTATGAATATGGCCACAAGCGAGAAGATGTAGTAGGCGTTTGGGCTTATCTGGGGCTTTGAGAGCTTTATGAAGGATGCTCCTGCCGCGCCTGCAGTGTTGAGCGCTCCGCCTCCTCCGCCTATCTGCGACCATACCTTTGTGGTCACAACTATCATCTGGTTGGTCAGGCCGTAGAGCGCAGGCGCCCCTATAAGCGCCGCGAAGGCTATGAATATCGTGTACATGAAGAGCTGCCCTGAGACCTCCTTTTGCACTATCTGCTGGTTGCGCAGGTCCTTTCCGATCTGGTTGAGAAGGTCCGCAAGCCCTCCCCCATACTGCTCTGCCTCTATTATGACTCTCACGGTCCTCTTGAGCGTGGTGGACCTGTACTTGTTTGCCAGCTGCCTGAAAGCGTTAGCCATGGTGTCTCCCGAGTATATCTGCCTGCCGAAGATGTTGACATCGTCGCCGAAGTACTTGAACTCAGGCTTTATGGCAAGTATCATCGCCCTTGACAGGGACACACCGCTCCTCATGTTTGCTGCGGTGAGCTGGAGATAATCTGGAAGTATCGTCTCAACGAAGTCCTTCCTTCCCTCTATCTTGAGCTCGAGGTATGAGTACAGTGCACCTTCGTAGAAGACGCTTAGCATCATGCCTGAGAGAACTGCAAGCGCCGCTTCGAAGTGCAAAAATCCGTATGCCACTATCGACCCGACTATTATGATAAAGACCCATCCGACTATGGCTATCTGCAGGAAGTCGTTTACGCTCATCTTCATTCCGGAAAGGTCGAGCTCGCCAGAGATGAATCTCGAGACGTTCCTTCCTACGAGCCTTTCGAATACTATCATTGCCATATCATCATCACGTAGCGAATGCCGGCCTGGATGAGGAGACCATCTTCAGGAATACGAACTGAAGCGCGGTCATCACGAATATCGCAAGCACAAGCGTATTGTTGTTTACTGGAAATATGCTTATAAAGGTCGACATTATCGATGCCACTGCAAGGCCCATGCTTGGGAATATGACACCAAAGAGCATGTAGAACATGGCTATTGCATTGAGCCTCTGGCCGTATCGCCTGAGCTCTATCACCCTCTCCTGACTGACGTCGTTTATGACCTCCTGTATCGCGGTCACGACGTCCGAACCCACCTTTATGCTGGTCCCTGCCTGGAGCATTACTCTCTTGAACGTGGGCGACTGGCTCTTAGCGCTGACCTCCTCTATCGCCTCCTCCATAGGCATGCCAAGCTGCACCCTGTCTATTATCCTCTCGAACTCCTTGCTTGCCGCGCCGTAGCCGACGCTTACGGTGGCCATGGCATTGAAGAGCGGCAAGCCAGAGCGCATGCTGACTATCATATCCCTTGCAGCAAATAGTATATCGTTCTCAACCGACTTCCTGTCTTGGTTTACCTTGCTTATCGGCTGCTGCACAAGTGCGTTGTAGCTCATCATGTATGCGGTTAGCCCTATAAGCGGGGCAAGCACCAGAAGCGAGGTAAGCTGCATGTAGTATATAATAACCACCCCCACTGCGAATGTCAAAAGCCCTATTTCGATTGACTTGTCGCTGCACGTCTTTATGTACTGCTCAGGAGTCATCCTCAATCCGATCTCTACTAGCGCAGGCGCAAGCTGCGTCCGAAGCTTTGGACTCACGCGTATGTTTACAGCGCCTTCTTGCACGGCATTGACCTTTGCCCCGCTCTTTGTGGTCATTCCCGCGCCCTCCGCAATCACGTCTATCTTCTCGTATATCGGTTTGGGCTTTATCGTAAAGAATAGGATCTTTCGCGCCTTGGTGAAGCCGACTATTCGCCTGTTTATCTCAGCTTTCTTCTCGTCAGCCATATCAGACACCAAGCCTCTTTGATACCTCACTAAGTCTCGAGTTCCTTATCTGCACGAGATTCTTCTGGAAGTCGTCTGCAGGAACGATGTTGCCAGCGGCTTCCTTCAAGCCTGCGACCTCCCTTTTTATTATCTCAAGTTGTATGCTCTCAAAGACCCCCTGATCAAGTCCCAGCTCTATTTTTTCGAGCTCTCTTACCTGATCCTGCAGCGAAAGTTCCGGCAGCACTAGCGCTTCCTTCTTTGGCGCAGGAGTCTCATTCACCTTTTTCGGCTCAGGCGCCCTGGCCCTTGTCTCTGCCTTTATCATATCTTCAAGCTCCTTTGCAACTTCCTTCTTCTTCTCTGTTATCTTGTCAAGCACATTTGGCATGCGCCTTACTGCAGTCTCCTTTTGCCTTTGAACTATGGGCTGCTTTGCCACCTCTTCCGTAGCTTTGGCTGCTTCGGGCTGCTTTTCAATTCCATGTACGAGCTCTACGGACTCCACTTCAAGGTACTCCCTTATGCTTATCTCGTCCCCAAGGTCGTATATGTCTGCCACAACAGTCCGCACCTCGGTATCCTTGGACTGCACCGAATCAATTAGCGATACGCTTTCGTTGTAATCCATCCATATCCTCGCATTCATTTGAACAGGTCTTCCGAATACGGAACCTTGTCGTTGATTATCTTGACTACTGCATCCTTGTCCTTATAGTACTTTGCTACGACGCCTCCGGCCCTGTCTACGTCAGTTATCTTGTTGTTTACCATCCACTGCAAAATGGCGCCCTTCTCGGCCACGTCCTCCAGTATCTCATTGTAGGTGTAGCCTCCGTAAAGCGCTATTATCTCTGCAAGTCTTGTCATGTTCGATATCTTCGCGAACGTGTCGCTTCTCATGTTCCATCTGTTTAGCACGTTGGCATCGCCGCTGTTGGTTATCTCTCCGAACTCCAGCACCCTCCTTATCCCAAGACGCCTGTGCCTGAATAATGAGACTACTCCTCCCAGCGAGTTAAGCATTATCTTTGGCAGCTCTATCGGAGGGTTTGTCATCCTTATTACGGTATCCTGCACGTTGTCCGCGTGTATGGTGCCGTAGACTGCGTGACCAGTGTGTATTGCCTCGAAGAGCGTCTGAGCGTCCCATTTGGTCCTTATTTCTCCCACGAGTATTATGTCCGGCCTCTGCCTAAGGGCGTTTATCATGAGATTGTAAAGACTTATCTCTCCCTTGCCTTCTGCGTTGGCCTGCCTTGTAAGCATCGGCACCCACTGCAGGAAGTTTGGAAGCGTGAGCTCCCTGGTCTCTTCTATCGAGATCACACGGTGGTTCGACGGCATGAATATGCTCATCGCATTGAGAAAACTAGTCTTTCCGCTAGCCGTACCTCCGGATATGAGCACGCTGATCTCGTTTTGCATGCACAGCCATATTATCGCGGCTATCTCCGGCGAGACGGTGTTCCTCTCCATTAGCGCCGGCATTGTCCAGGGATTCTTAGAGAACTTTCTTATTGTTATCGTGTTTCCACGCTGCGATATCGGGTAGAGCGTTGCGTTGACTCTGGACCCATCTCCAAGTTCTGCATCCATGAGCGGAGTAAGCGTCGATATCTGCCTGCCAACCCTACGCCCTATCTGGTCGGAACGGTCGTAGATGTCCTCATCGCTGTATATCTTTATGTTAGTCCTGCACCAGCTGTAGACCTTATGGAAGACCCATACTCCGTCCTTTGCAGAGTTCACCGCAATCTCTTCCAGGTTGTCATCGGAAAGAAGTACTTCCATGTCCCCTAGGCCGAGCATGAGGTTGATTATGTAAGCTATTAATATTGCCTTGACCTCCTTCGCCGTCCCAGGAAGATATCTCTCTATGACAACTGCCGCAGCATCAGTGTACTTCTTGTTGAGCTCCTTTACGTACTCCTGGTCGCCTATCTTGCTGGTGTCTATCGGAACAAGCCGCAGCAGCTCCTGCCTGAGCGATGCTATGAGTATCTTCGTGGCCTCTCCAAGGCCTGGAACAGTGACCTCATAAGATGGCACTATGCCGCCGCGGTCCATTATCTTTACGCGGGCAAGTATCCCATTGGCATTTAGGTCGTAGCTGGCCATCTCCCTGTCAACTTCCTCCTTGCCTCCGGCGTTCTTTACTTCGTCATCAACCATAAAAACATCACGTATCTTTCTTTCCCATGCTCTCAAAATTCTTCCTTATGATCTCAACCTTACCCTTGACCTCATTTATCCTGTCCGATACCTTGTTTGCCCTATCCTCGACCGCCTCTACATTATCACCGGTCTTGACGTCCTGCTGGAGTTTTCTGAGCTCCGGAAGGATTCCTTCCCTCTGTTTTACCAGCTCGTCTATGCCGACCCTAAGCGAGGCTATCTGCGAGTTGAGCTCGGCGAGCTGACCAAGATCTTTCTTTATATCGTCTATCCTGGGCCTGATGGCATTCATCTGCACCTTTGAAAGCTCTATCTGCCTTGCCATCTCCGCCTTACCTGCCTCTATCTCATCAAGCGTCTTCTTTCCTATGCTATCCATCTGCCTTTGCAGTCTGGCCTGCTCTCTCTTGTAATCCTCACCGACTCTTTCGTACTCCCTTATCTGCTTCTCATCGAAGCTCAGCACCTCGACAAGCTGCTCATGCTTCTCCTTTATGCTCTTTGATAGCGTGAGCGCGTTCTTCCTGTACTGGTAGACTGTCTGGTCCAGAGCCTTGTTCAGATCCGATATGTTCCTTTCGTAGGCCTTTAGCAGGTCGCGCAGCTCCTGCGATACTGCCTTGGCGTTGTTGGTGTCAAGCGAGAATCCGAGCAGCACCGATAGGTGCCCCCTTGCAGTGGCCACCTGTTCCTTAGATTTCTCGGACACCGTCTTGATGTAATTCGACCTGTCCGTTATGTCCTTTTCGATCTTTGCCATATTTGCGTCTATGCCATTTAGCTTGTCGAGCATTACCTTGGCATTTTTATACTTGGTGTTGAATATGTCGTCTATCTTGCCTATGGACTTCATGAACTCGTCAAGGTCAAGCGATATCTGGTCGACCGCAGCAAGATCAGAGGATATGAGCTCCTGCACCGAGGACTGCTTTGCCTGAGCAGTTTCCCTACTGGCCTTTGCTGCTCCGGTCATTGGTGCTAGAAAGAGCTTTCCTGACTTGTGGCTGATAAGCACGAGATTGGCCTTCTCGAGAACATTCGCCCATTCAAGAACCGCGGCTTCCCCGACCCCCAGTGCCGTGGCTATTACCGAGATATTGGTCTCGCCACGCTCGTTTAGATAGGTGACAAGGGCATCGATCCCTGTCTTAATCTCCTGGTCGGCCATCCCATCAGCAAACCCATAATTAAATCTTTAAGCTTATAATATTAACTAATTTAATACGTGCTTAATATCTGCAAGTTTTCTCACCTGCCAAAAGGCCAATAGCATACCTGAACCTTGCCAATTACTCCCTTTTTGATATCCGCAATTGCATATTAGCTAAGAACCTGGCAAACCCGGATAGTATTAATATATACTATTAGTCTCTCTAAATATCGATAACAAATTCATGCGCCACACGGTGCCAGTACTCTTTTTCATATCTATGAAACGCCGTTTAAGTCCTGTCGATATAAATGCCAAGCCCCTAATTAAGCCTTCCCGAAAGATATTTAAATAAGATAATACTCTATATTCTCACAAAATGTTGATATAAATGACAACAATAAATAGATACGTACTGTTGGCGCTCTCCCTTATGGGGTTTGTGACGCCACTGGTAATGGCAGCTTCGGCTTCAGTAATAGTGTCATCCAGCCTGTGTAACATAATTGGCAACATAAAGGCAGTTGTAGGATTCATCGCGCTTGCTCTTTTCATACTTGGAGGAGCATTCTATGCGGTGGCACATATGCTTCCTGCAGCCGGCAACCTCAAGGGAAACCTTCAGGGCTGGTCGCTAGGAATGATAGTAGGAGGAATAGTAGGTCTCATAATAGTAATATCTGCGGGAGGAATAATCAATCTCGTGTACAGCGCAGGAGGCCTCGGCAGTGTCTCTTGCTAAAGTAGAACACAACCAAAAAGGCAGAGATAAAAGGTCTCTGCTGTTTTTGGGCAATGAATCCAAATTTCTTATCCTTTCATTTATTCTTTTTGTCATAGCCACTGGCTACAATATACAAGCCTATTCAAATTTAGGTTCTGCAATAATGGTTGCATTCTCTGCGTCTATTTTCGCTTATTTAATATCTTATGGCCTGTCAAACAAGTTCCACCAGTTGAAGATCGCCTCATCTGCTCTTATGGCGGCATCCCTTACCTTATTCATAATTGCAACATACATCCTCGCCAGTACCCAAAATACCCTGGCCAATTATCTCTCAATCGCAGAGTATCTTAGCGTGTACCTGCTTATACTTCTCCTCCTGTTCGCAGTTCTTCAAGTCTACTTTTATACAAGAGACTGGAGGATACGCACAATTGTAATAGTAATTGCAATAGCCTTAACGGCGCTGTATTTCTTCCACGGATTTGTCCAGTATCACGCCGATGACGAACTAATACTAAGTTATTACAATGTCAAGGCCCTGTTTTTAGGTTCAAATCCTTACTCATTAAACTTCGCTCAACAGCTGGTTAACTACTCGCAAGGTGCAGGCGTAACCCTAAACACCAACGGATCCATAATAAGCTCTATGGATTATCCGGCCCTCTATTTTCTTGCACAGATCCCATTTAATTTCCTAATATCCGGGCCCAAGCAGATTGTAGGGTTCTTTATGTCTTCTGAAGGGTTCGTATTCGCCCTGTTCTTCATCCTTTCCTACATGCTAATACAGGCCAAGATAAAGAATGCTAAGCCCAATTATCTTCTCTATATCTCTTTAGGCCTCTTTACCCTTAATCTGCCTTCAATGATAGTAATACTAATGCTAGCTATTGTCATAATGCTGTATTCTGACATAGGTAGAAGATACGAGTGGCTGCTTTTGGGTATTGCAGCATCGATGCAGGAGCAGCTCTGGTTTATGGTCCTGCTTTTCATAGCATACTCTGCCAATACTTATGGTAGGGAGCGAGGATTAAGGAATTTGATAGGAGCATTCCTCGTATTTATTATCTTCAATGGTTATTTCATTGTCGTCAATCCCCACATATACTTGCGCAACTTCTTCGAGGTAACCAGCACCCCATATCCAAATTCCATTTCCACTATCGGATATTTGCTGGCCACCACATCCGGAGTTGCAATAAATTCATTCAACTACCTATTTGCCATCTCCATGGCGTTTGTATTTTTAATATCCCTATATGTAAACAACAGAAAGACCATACCGCTGCTAAGCGCCATGCCATTCCTATTCATGGGGCATGCCCTTGAGATGTACTTCCTGCTGCCTCTTTGCGCTTTTGCCATAGTCTCAAATATGAGCGACAAGGAGCCTACTGCCAATTATCTTGCCAAGTCGCTGCACAAAACCGGTCTATTAAAGGCAGCGTATGCCTTGCTGTTTATTATACTGGCAATTGCCATGACTCACGTCGCCATGACGTCCCAGCAGTCTTACCAAAAAAACCTAGGTCTCAGGGCTGAAAACATGAGCATATCTGGCCAGAACTTAAGCAACTTCTCCTACCACGCCCACCTTCTATACAACAAGGATGCGATATCAGACCTATACCTTATTGTGGAGGCCAATTCCAATGGCAGCACAAGTTATTACGGCGTATTTAATAGCAGCATAATAAGCAACAGCATGAAATGCGGCTTTCCATGCTCAATCAATGTAAATTTGATAAGGCTCAACGGGTCCGGAAGCTACAATCTAACTGCAATGCTTCCTTCTAACATGCCCAAGCCCACATACCTCTCAATGATACTCTCCAACGGCCAATACTACTATCAGTCCCAAGCAATAAGGTACGACTAGACCTCTGGGCATATCTTTTTTAACTTTTAACCCAAATGATTATCGGTGTGATATTGGCCGGAGTGCTCGAGGAATCGTACGAGTTATATAGGGAGAAGATAAGCCTAATTCTTCTCTTCTCAATACCTTTCATAATAGCTTTTGCAATACCTATGCTCGCATCCCTCCCAACATATCTTACCGCCGGAGCCATATTCCTAAGGAGCGCAAGCGTCTTCATCAACGGGAACATAAGCCAGCTTAGCCTTATAGTCATAACTATATCAACAATATTCTCGCTTCTCTTCCTCAGCTTCGCTTTCGTGCTGATAAGCATGCTTGTGAAGTCCAAGAGGACCCACTCGAAGATAGGCATAATGGCGATGAAGAACATAGAGTCCTACATCGGCAAGGTCTTCCTGGTATTCCTGATGTACACTGCCGCCATAGTCATAGTGAACATACTTGGATACTTTGTCGGCCTCTCCACTTTGCTCACCGGCCTTGTGGGCTTTGTACTCTTCGCGCTTCTCTTCTACGCGCCAAGCGCTATTGTGGTAGATGACAAGAGGATAGGCCGGGCGGTCAAGGACAGCATAAGGCTACTATTCAAGGAGCCGCAATACTTTGTGATCTGGCTTGTCCTGATAACTATTATAATCTCCGCACTAGACGTTGTCTGCATAGCGCTCTTTGGCACAGTCCTGTCAAAATATGTCGTCCTGGTGCTTAATTCGCTGCTCATTGTCCCGTATTTCGTAATATTCCAGGCGGAGGCCTACATGGACACCTTCAGGCTGCTGAGGCACTGATCTCTTTATAAAGATTTTTAAGCTTCTGTGAGTCAACTATATTCATGCGAATAAGGTCATGGTGGCTTCTTCCATTATTTTTCTTTATATTGTCAAATATCGTTAATGCTACAGGCTCAAGCATACTAATTCCTCCAGTATGCCAGCCTAGTTTTGACTGGAGCAAGATATCCATTGCAAGCTCCACTGTCGGCCCTGCGCTGGCCCTTCTTGCGCTGACCGTTTCATTCGATGTTGTTGCAATCGGTTATGCCTTAAGTCGGCTCTTTCCAAATGCCGGAATACGTAGCTGGATACAAGGGGAGTACTGGGAGATAATGAAATCGGCAATAATAATTGTAGCCATATTCGGTGCCATATCCTTTGTAGGAAACCTCTCTTATCTGCTGGTTCCAAACATTGTGTCCTCGCCGATATCATATCACGGCGGCGTGGTCGATACAACTCCCCTAATAGCCGGAGCAGAAGGATACCTGTGCATGGTGAATTCGAATCTGAACAACACTTGGAACGAACTTGGCATTATGGCGGAAGGCACTGGCGTATGGTCCACGCTGCAGGTTGGATTCAAGATCCCAATACCGCTTGTCATACTATCACTTGAGGATGGCGTATACTTCCTGCCTTTCGGAAACTGGCTCCTGCAGACGGGAAACTTCTTCATATCCCCTTACGGTTCAATAATAAACGACCTTATAAACTTCGTGCTCTTTCCATTCACCGCCTTCACCCTGGGTCTTATAACTACCCTTCCTGCGCTCGCATACGTGGGCCTCACTTTCTTTATACCCCTTGGACTGATATTCCGCGCATTTCCATTCATAAGGGGCATAGGCGGCACATTAATAGCAATAGGGCTTGGTCTTTGCCTTGTTATTCCTTCAGTATTTGTCCTATTCAACTATCAGGTAACCTCAATACTTTCAAATACCATCCCAATAGTGCAGCCAAATCCCGCAACATCGAATCTTGGAATAAGCAATTGCAAATTCCCAACCATATTCGGCACTGCGATCTGCACCGGCCTAAACCTTGCTCTAAGCACGTTCAATTTTGCATCTGGGTTTATTTACGACCTCTGGGCCGCCCTTCCAATCTTTAGCACAGATGCGATATATATCTACATGAATAAGATATTCATATATGGGATATATGTGATAT
>DAIDLJ010000004.1:21589-45708 GCA_027449585.1 Microcaldota archaeon
ATTGCAGCTGCTCATATTTGCAATAGATCTGATAATACTTTATCCGCTTATAGACAACCTTGCAAGGGTGATGGGTGGTTCGATAAGGCTATCGATAGGCGGAAAACTGAGGCTTGCAAGCTGAGTTGGTCTGATGTTTCCAATAAATCCAATAGCCCTTTCATCTTATGCAATGCAGCAGACATGCGTGTTCGGCGGATCTCCCACCTCCGGTTCGCTAAATACCGGAGGATGGATACAGATAAACGCACTTGTCATACTTTTATCATTCACAATAGCAGGACTTCTTTATTCAATAAGCGGCGTATTCTCCGTCTCAATGCGCGAAAAGATGCGCGGAGCGGCAAAATATGAGGCGTTCCAGGGAATCGTGAGCATAATGATAATACTTGTGCTAATGGCATTCGCACAAGCGACATGCAACATGGGCCAAGCGCTAGTGGAATCTTCCACTCAAATAACCCAAATAGCCTACCAGAATCCGATTCAGTTCGCCGAGGCATACATAAATCACCTGATGTTCACGACTGGCCTAGGCCTATTCTCGCAAATATATTCTGAAACAGTCTTGATGGCAGTGTCTGCAAATGTGGCATCAACTATAGAGACCTTTCTTAACCAGATGACCGTAGGCTTGGTCGGTCTTTCATTCTCCCCAGGATTCATGAGCGTTCTTTATGGATTTAGCGGAGCCATGGGCAGCTCTTATCTTCCAATGATAGTGGTCTCTTTCGGAGTCCTTTTTATGATATACCTGTTGCTGCCACTTATAGCCTCTTTGTCGCTTACGATAATTGTACCCTTGGCACTAGTCATGCGCTCAATACCTTATGCAGGTCCAAAGCTAAGAGAATCCTCTGACACGTTCTTGGCCCTGGCTATAGGTTTTTATTTCATACTCCCTCTGGCAGTGCTCATGAACAATTACATAGTGTCCTGGGTTTTCTGCACTGGCCCTTCAACATTCTGCAATCCCTATTCCCAATTCACAACTACATATCAGCTATCCTCATTTCCGGCAAGCGCCCTATTCAACCAGCCAACACAGAGCCTAACATCATCCGGCCCGCTGGGAATGATATCAATGCCCATATCTTTCTTCTCAAGCGCCGCCTCAAGTCAGGGCGGGGTCTTCTCTGCACTTGGACAAGTACTCAATATAATGATTCGGATCCCAACCTATGTCATAGAGTATGGACTTAAGACGGCAGAGTACATGTTCGAAGGAATATTCCTGATAGGTCTCGATCTGGCAATAACCCTAGCATTCGCACAGGGTCTTACAAAAGGGCTAAATTCTGTCGGTAGGATGATCGGCGTGGGGCCCTTCTGGTGAATGCATGAAATACGCCATCAAATATCTTGTAATGATTCTTGCTATCGTCTCACTTACTTACGGGGCTCAAAACCCTGCAGTAGCGGCCCCGTACTCTGCATTTAGAAATTGGGCGCCAATAATATTCATTGCATCACTGCTTGGGGTCATGCTGGCAGGAGTCTATTATTTCATTGGCTACCTGCTAAATAACCAAAGAATAAAGACCGCGGCAGTTTCAGAACTGGTGCAGGCTGGAGGTAGCATAGTCCTAGTGATAGTAATAATTGCCGTACTCTATATGCTTGGATCATCCGACTTCAGTTTCGGGACCTTCCTGGGCCCTAGCGGCTCGGCTTCCATATCAAATATCTGCAACACATATCTCAACTACCAAAATCCGCAATATCCAGTTTACCTAAACAGCAACTCTTTCGATAAGAACTACTTCAGCTCAAGTCCATCTACCCTTCCGGAGCCAACAACTGCAGTATGCCAGTACATAATAGGCTCGCCGGCAAACAAGGTTTCAATAGATCCGCTGACAAGGAACATAGACTACGGAATGGCTGCAACCTATGTTGTAATAGCAAACATGACTAATCAATCGCTATACGAACTAAATGCGGTCTACAATCTAGATAGCGTATTATTCTTCCTAAGGAATCTCAAATCATATGTGGGCTTCTGCATGCCCGTCGACTGCGCAGTTCCGGAAGGGCCGACCGCTCTTAATTTGATGGTAATGTATTCCCCATTCCAGGGATATGTTTTCCAAAGAGCCATAATGCCAACCATAGTGACGCAGGCGTCACTTACTCTATATATGCAGTCGCTTGAGCTTCTGATAATAATAATCCTTCTCATATTCTGGCCGTATCTCCTTGGAGCCGGAATAGTGCTGCGCACCATTCCATTCACCAGGCGAGCAGGCGGCCTGATAGTCGCAGCGACAATAGTAGGCGTCATAATATTCCCCACAGTGTTTCTAATAGAGTACGGCGCACTGAGCAATATGGGAACTTCCCAGACGTTCATAGGCGCAAGCCAGATACCGGGCATAGCGCTATGCGGCTTTAGCCCAACACCAACCTCCGGAGGGTACAGTGTTCTGTGGTGCTACACGAGCGCCAACACTCTCAAGACAAGCTACATATACAAGGGCACTCAGCCGGCCAGATATCCAGATACAATATCAGCATGCACCGGCGCTCTATCCACATCGAATGGAGAATACGTATCGGGCAATCCCTACAGCAATCAACCTTCGTGTTTTGTGAAAAAGCAACTTAGTCTTTATGCCTATCCTGACGCTGCCGGTATAATGAGCTTCTATTTCTGTTATCCGACCGGACCCACAGTCATGCCGGTAGAGTTTGAGATAATAACAGAGACTCTGATACAGGGTGCCCTGCTTCCGGCAACTGCAATAGTGGGGCTCTTCTCAAATACTGTCAATTTCCAATCCAATCCGCTCGTAAATTTCATCATGTCCGGCGGAATAGCCGGCGGCTGCTTCTCAAAACTAGGGCCACACAATGTAGTTGCCACGCTCACTTCACTTGTAAATATGTACGGGATCATAACCGTCTCCGGATTCATAATCCCGATACTAAATCTTCTAATAATGCTCTCTGCAATGACGGGCATATCCTCGCTGATAGGGGGAGAGACCTCTATAATAGGATTGAGCAGGTTCCTATGAGGTAGATATGATGAACAACAAGAAGATTATACTTTCAATCGCCCTTCTCTCATTAATTATTGGGGTTACTCTGTCACAGAGCACTTCCTCTTCAAGTCTTAATCCAATCGTGTCATGCCCTGACCTGTTTGCAACATCCGGCAATCAATATCTTCCAGCACTAGCCGGCATAACCGGTTACGGCTCGATAGTTGGCATAGCGGGCCTGATAATACTTGTCGTGCTTATGATAAGCGGGGTGGCGTATGCGCTAGGGTTCTCCTTCCACTCCGACACTCTTCTTAATTTCTCAAGGACGGAGATCCTAGAAGCCGCAGGCAATTTGGTAATACTGGCAGTTGTTGGAGGTGCTATGGCATTTGCAGCAGCCCCAATGATCTTCTTTGCCAACCTTGCAGGCCTGCAGGCAGGAACGTCAAGCGCCATACCTTCAAATGTTCACTCGCTTTACGTTAACCTCTGCGAAAACACGCAAAATAACATAGTTTTGAGTGGCCTTTCAAACTGGTTCGGTGTCTTCCTCAACCTGTATGTCAGTAACTTTCTTGCCGTAGGCACACCACCAGAAGGGGGGTTTACGCTGCACTTAATGCCAAACGGCTACGGCATTGCATTCTCTCCGTTCCAGGGCATATCCGTAGTAACTGCATTATTATGGGACGAGCAGATGACCTATTTCGGTGCAATGTTCATGGGCATGTTCATAATAGTGTTCTTGTTCATGATCTACTTCCTGTTCCCGATATTCTTCTATGTCGGCATAGCGTTAAGATGCTTCCCATGGACCAGGGCTGCGGGCGGGTCATTTATAGCCCTATTCATAGCGTTCTACATAATATTTCCCTCTCTAATGTACCCATTCGTGGTAAGCAACGTAGTTAACTCCGTAGTCAATCCAAATGCCGGACAGGGCTTTTGCAACAGCAGCCAATTTTCAGGCCAATTCGGGAGCCTGTGCGATACGGGCGGACTTCTGTCATCTTTAAGCAAATATACTGACCTGTTCAATCTCCAGTTCGGCTCCCTATTCTATGCTCAAATCTATGGATTTGTGAACGGTATAGAACAGGTGGGCATAAGTCTCGTGGGTTTAATAATTTCTATGCTGATCTCATATGAATTAGTCGAGAAATTGGGCAATATGCTTGGCTCGCCTTCACTGCAGGGAAGCAGACTACTTGGTAGGATACTATGATCGGTTCGATATTGTTGGCGGCGTGCACTTCCCCTACAAACAGTTTTACTTGTCTATTTGGCGCAGGGTCAAATGTCTGGTTTCCCATAGTGCTTCTTGCTTCGCTAGCAATAATAACCGTTGCCGGATTCGTATATCAACTGAGCCCTCTTTTGGGCAGGACGGACATACGCGTATGGGCGCGCGCAAAGATATACGATTCAATGATAACGATACTTTTTGCTTTAATATTCCTTTCATTCTCAACGCTTATACTGACTACAAATCCCATATCTTCTCTTACAAAGGTTGGTTTGGTGCCCAACGTGTGCAATCCTTCAGTACCTGCGCCAAGCACTAATCCATCCCCGAGCAATATAGCTGACATATACGGACTATCAGCATGCGACGTATACACCTTCAATCAGGCAGCCTCCGCGTTTACTGAAAGCCTTTTTGTACTAGGATTAATAGGAGGCATAAATCCAACGGCTTCGCCATTAATAGATCAACCAGGCTATCCCATAAATACGGCTACTGGCGCAGGCGTAGGCTTTAGCTTCAATTTTCAGGCATTCCCAATAGTATTAGTGCATCAATACATGGTGCCGTACATGCAGGTGTATTTTACAGCAATAATGGTATCGAATCTGCTACAGATAGTCCTAGACTCATCAATGCTGTTCTTCTCCGTATTCATGATACTTGGCCTTCTTGCAAGATCCTTTAGCATAACAAAAAGTTATGGCGGCGCAATGATAGCATTCGGCCTCGGCCTCGGATTTGTCTTCCCTCTTGTCGCATGCCTTACATACGGGTTTCTTGATGTTGCCATACAGAACACCGGATGTATCCTGTCAGGAGTTTCAACATCGGCAATTCCCACCGCGGCAACTGCTGCATGTAAGTACTCAGTGCCAAATATTGGCGGATCCATATTTACCGGATTACTATCGGTTCCTATAAGCTGGCTAACTCACCTTAGTATATCCTGGCAGTCCACATTTGCCCCATTCATATCCGTTCTTACTCCATTAGTGGTATTCGGCGGTTTTATCGGGGCCGGCTTAATGCTTATCCCATTGCTCAACATAGTACTTGTTGATGCTTTCATCGTGGACTTCTCAAGGTCCATAGGCGAACGCATGGACCTGTTCTCCCTGTTTACTAGAATCTTATAGGTATAAAAATGAAACGCTCAATATTGATTTTTTCTCTGCTCATTGCAATAGTGCTCGGCACAGTTCACTCTGCAGCCCCGCTGGTTACTGACTACTGCACCTCGGGCGGAGGATCTACATCCGGGGTTGTAGCGACTCTTGCCCCATGGTATTGCGCAAATTCCGACCCGTTCATAACCCAGGAATGGGCCACGTATTTCCCGATAATGTCAATAGCAGTCACATTGTCATACCTGATAGCAGCGGTATTCTTCATGTTCGGCATAGCTCTAAGGAATGATAAACTAAGGACATTCGGAATAAGCGAACTGTATGAAGCTACGGCAAGTGCAATAATTGTTGCAATGTTCTGTTTCATAGCCGCTGTGATGTTTGGACTCCTACCTTCAATAACCGTCGGCGCAATAAATCCTTATGACACGGCGCTTAGCTACATAGCGCAGACAACCAATACGACATTTTCTGCTCTCGATACTATGATGACGACTGCAATAATCGACAACGCTTATGTATCCATGACCATAACCGGCTCCATACTTAACTTTAACATACCTCCAGTCCTCGAGATTATATCGCTACCCTTCTTCTATCTCTATTTCTGGCCGGTATTTTCCATAGCTACATTCATGTTTGAGGCGCTGGTCTCACTATACACCCAATTCTATTTGATAGTATTTTTCATGTACGCCGCCATACCTGTATTTTTGGTGCCCGGAGTGATATTCAGGGCCTTTATACCGACTAGAAACCTCGGTGGCATGATGATGGCTGCGGCAATAGGCTTTTACTTCATAATGCCCACCTTATTCTCAGTTGCCTATTACTTCACTTCGGTGAGCATAGCTTCCGCCCTAGGGCAGGCCCAAAGCATAACCAACGCATATGGGGTCGGCCCGAATTCGCTATATGCGGCATCGACTCCGGGATCGCCCTTACAGAATTCAATAACATATTATCAAAGTGCCATCTCACCATATTGGCTCTCCATAGTCTTCTTTCCTGCACTTATCCTTACAATGACCTACATGATGATAACCCAGATGGCCGAGATCCTGGGCGGGATGGGAAAGACCTCGTCAAAGTTAAGGGCGCTAGTATGATGCGGTTATTTATACCTGAAATTGCAATATATCTATGGTACAAATGCTGTTAACAATCGGCATCGCATTGTCCCTCGGCGCAATCAATGCAATGATACCAATACTTGTGATACTAATACTCCTGGTAGCCTCGGCAGGGTTGAATAGAGGCTACAGCCTATTTAATTTCTTCGGACTTTCTACTCTTGCTGGAATAAATCCTGGAGGGAAGGCCTCAATTGCAGGAAAGACCGGCTTTGGCTTCCCAGGTGCAGGATTCGTAGGTGGGGGTACGAGACTTCCGGGAATGTTGGGAGGGAAAGCCGCAGCAAGGCTAAAAGGTACTATCAGATCTGCATATGGCAAGAGGGTTGCAGCAACCGCCATAATGCGTGCTGCTAAATCATCACCAGAAACAAATTCCTTAGCAAAGAAAGCCGCAGCCCATCCACTTACGCGAGCAATATTTATTGATAAGCCAAGCTCTGCATTGTCACCTGGCAAAGTAGGCGTAAAGAATGCCAATGGCACTTTTAAGTACCCGCGCACTCAAAAAGTGGTGGCTGCCGTATCAAATAGAATCGGCAACCTATCAAAAAATACAGCAAAGATAAGAAACTCTGCCAAGGTTCGCAAGGCAAAAGTCCTAAACCTAATTAAAGGCCAAAAAGGCACAAAAAGGAACAAAATCTTTGAAAGCATAAAAAATCCAAAGACCCGACTTGGAAAAACTGCAAAAACTGCACTTAAAATTGCAGGCATTTCAGTCATCGGAACGCCCGTTGCAGGTGTCGCATACGGGGCAATGTCCACTGCCCGCTGGCATAAATCAAGGACGCCAGGGCAGAAACAGTCCAAATCAAACCCGCCTGAAAAATTCCATGTGTTTAAAACCATCCTAAAACACGGATCCGTCAAAGGGATGGGCAATGATGTAGCTGCAATACTTTCACCGCCGGCATTTGCCGCCAGAATTGTAAGGCGCGCAGCCGGATATCATAGCAAAACTGCCGAAAAGGCCGTTAAACAGGCAACAGACCAGAAATCACAGATAATAGATAAAAGGTCTGAAAAAGGCCTCAATACCCAAAATTATAGGCCAACTGGCGATATCCGTAACAAAGACCTCGCCCATGGCAACGCCCTAATCACGGCGCAAAAATATCTTGGAGAAAAGGGAAAGAGCTATGACGAATTGAGCAAGTCAGAAAAAAAAGAACTTAGGAAAATGGTAAATTCGGATCTCGCTCCAGCCTATCATACTACCCCCACAACATTAACTGCCATGACTCGCGGCATTATAAACATCGTTAAGGATACAGCTTCGGGAGAGAAGCTCACCGACGTAATTAAGGATAGGGCCAGGAACATGGGCAAATCAAGTAATTCCAGCGGAAGCGCAAGAATGGCAAGAGCCTTGGCCGACATCGCATTTCTTACTAGAGAAGGGTTTAGTGCCGCAAGCCGTTCATCAGATGCCGGCGGCCGGTGGCTGTTCTCACCGAAAAATCAAAGAGAGGCCTTGGCGCATCTTCCAGTTTCTGATGAAGCAAGGGAGGCGGCTGGGCTAAAGCCATTGACAGAACGGCAAAAGGGTCTCCTTCTCGGAGCAATAGATATTAACATATCCGCAGAAAAGCATCCAGATGCATTAAGGCAGCATTATTCAAGAATAATGGGCGAATTGGAACTGCTGGGCTCATCAAGCGCGCCGACCGCCCAAGCTACCAAGCCCAATCAGCCTTCATCAACGGCCAGCGTCGTGCAACTTGGAGAGGACAAAAATAAAGAGGCGCAGCGCGCAGAAGTTCGCGAGGGGCTGACGAGGCAGATTGAACTAATCGCCAACAATAAGAACACGCCACAGGATGTCCTAGACAAGCTCTCAAATCACAGCAATGCAGAAATACGGACTGCAGCCCTTGGAAATGGCAACCTTGGCGAAGACAAGCGTAAAGATTTAGTGAATAACCATGCACAAGAAAATATTGATACAAAAGCAATGCAACTTATCCATGAAATAGACGAAAGGAATAAAGCGGCAATGGAAAGCTCTAATGAAGAGGCAGGCCATAAGGAAAAGATTCCCGATCTGCTTGTAGACCTCAAAGGTCTATCTTCTAATCCGAATCTATCGACAGAGGAGATAAGTTCCATACTCACTACAACAGAGCAAGTTTCACAATTTGCTTCCACTCCGGCTCAAAGTGAGGCCGAGAAAGATGTCAAAAAGGCATTGCTGAGTTCAAGTGAAGAGATAGAAGGCAAGCTCGTCAGTAATAAAGAGATATCAACGTCAGATCTTAATATGCTTGCCACGAATTCTACCAGCGAAAAGGTCAGGGACGCCGCTGAAAAGATGTTGGTTAAAAAGGGCATAGATCCTTCCAAATCAAAGGCGTTTCAGGTTAAAGACAGTGATCCAAGTCCCCCAGATTCGGATAATTCATAGCATACTAATGGATAGAATATAGATAATTGCCTGCAAATTCTCTAAATGGGTCTGAAGGTCAAGAACGCCAACCTGATAAGCTATTAAATAGTTTAACATTAATATCTTAGACAGTGGTAAGCTTGAATAGCCAGAGCCAGATACTCATATTTGCAATATCTATCGGTGTTGGGATAGTATGCGTCATATTGATGGGTTTTATACCTTCTGGGCTAGCACCACTTGCCGTTGTTTTTGCAGTGCTGGCTCTCCTCTCAAGCATAGTTGCCTTTGCCACAAAGGACTACCTGTTCCTCTTCGAGCCGTTCACGAAAATGAAGCACATGAATATCGTTATCGAAGAGAGTGATCCGTTTTACATGGCCCAGAGCGGAAATGCCATAGTTGTAAGGCGTGGAAATGACATATTTGCCACAGCCTTCATCAAGATTCCCATATACAGCACTGCCACCGAGATGGATGACGACCAGAAATACAACTTTGCCATTCTATTTGCAAGGCTTGTAAGCATAAGCAAGACGCCTATGAGGCTCTCATCGCAGCTTCATGCGATAAACAAGGACGAATATCTTGCAAGGATAAATGCGAAACTCAATGAGTCTGAAGGCCGATACAACGTCCTTCAAGGAGATAAGAATGCCGATCCTAAAGCACTCGATAGGGTGAAGGGTGAAGTGACAATGTGGCGAAACATGCTGGACAACGTGTCCAGGAGCAATTCACAGCAGCTTGGAGTCTATGCCAGTGTTTCTGCGGCAGGAAACTCTGAAGACGAGGCCATAAACATGGTGTCAGTAAGGGCCGAGGAAATAGCCGCAGGAATAAGTACTACCCTGGGCGTGTCTGCCAATGTCATGAGCGGAAACGAGATACTTGTCTTTACCGATCCAGATAAGATGATACCTCCAGCAACCATATCCGAGATAATGAAATACAAAAACACACAAGCAGCATGATAAAATGGATGAAAAAACAATAGTTTACATAGCCGCTTCAATGCTTTTGGTGCTAATGGTACTTGGCTCATCTTCAAGCTTTGGCATATTTGGAATATTGATAAAAATATTGGCAGTGCTGACCTTCATATTCATTCTGCTCCTTGCATTTGCAGATTTTCTCCTATTCCCAGTTATAACCCGTATATTCGGCATAACAATAACTCCGGCAAAGAACTTTACAATAACCAGCAGCCAGGACTCAGTGATAAAATACTCAAACGGAATATACTATGCAACAGGATATCTCACTGCAAATGTATACAATTACATATTCGCTGCGGAGCGGGCTACGGACGACCAGCCGGAACTCGCAGCGGCTCCTGAAAAATGGGAGAAGGCCATAATGAACATAAAGTTTCCATTCAAGTTCAATCTAATAGCTGCATCTGAGGACATACAGAAATATAGGGACGAGCTAGAGACAAAAAGAGGACTCCTGGAGTTCCAGTATTCAAAGGAGATGCAGTCCACAAATCCAAATCCAATGGGGCTTGAGAACATGCAGAGGGAGATAAATGTGATTCAGACAAGGATAGACAAGATAGGCGAGGGTGAAAAGCCAGTTAACAGCATAATGTATGTTGAGTCTACTGCAGTTGGCGTGAGCCTCAAGGATGCACAGGATGCCCTTACCAATCAGCTCAACGAGCTACAGACAATATTCAACGTATTTGACCTTAGCCTTATAAGGATAACCGGACGGGAAGTATATTCGCTGTTCAGCTTCAATTACCTGATACCAAACGAGTCTGAACTGTTCTCAATGTTTAGCACACAAAATTGATTCCAATGAGCTTGATAAAGATACAAAAGATAATGGGAAACGAGTTGGCTAAAAGAACCTTTATCACTCGCCCTCCAGAGCCGCCCTACGAGCTTCTCCTTAACGATCCTACCGACTCGATATTCATAGGCATAACCCGGCGCTTTGGCGTGCCGTTCACATGGACATTCAACACTCTAACAAACCCGCATCTTTCCGTTGTAGGGATAACGGGTTCGGGTAAGAGTTTCTTTGTAAAGACATTCCTTATAAGAGCGAGCTATGTGTGGGGCACTAATGCCATAATAATTGACTGGGCCGGGGAGTACAAAGGATGGGTGAAGCAGAGCGGAGGAACGATAGTATCATTTGGAAAGGGCGACTACCTAAATCTTATGGATCTTGCAGGAGCAAAGCCCATAGACAGGGTCAAACAGATAATGAATTCCTTGGATATCCTAACCGACATCTCTAATTTCCCAGAGCAGAAGAGGCTCACGTCAGAAGCAATTGAGCAGTCCTACCTAAATGCAGGATTCATAATGGCAAGCGTTCCTGTTGGCGACAGAGATGCACCCACTCTCAAGGATGTGGTTGGCCTGCTGGAGGAGAAACTCCAGGAGGGCACCTACCAGTATCCAGCCGAGCTCGAAAATGCCATCTATAGGCTAAGGCAGTTCTCAAGGGAAGGCGAAGACTACTTTGCACAGAAAAGCACAATCGATCTGGACAGGATAATACGATCCGGTCTTGTAGCAATAGACCTCTCCGGCCTGCCCGACGAGAAGTTCAGAGCACTTGCGGCCCTATTCATACTTCAGACATTAAAAGAGAAGATGAGGCTTGAGGGATGGAGCGCGGCAAAGGGACTAAAGGCCATAATCGTGCTCGATGAGGCATGGAAGGTTGCAAGCGACGAGCGGAGCGATGCGATCACTATAATAAGGGAGGGAAGGAAGTACCAGTTCGGACTAATAGTCGCGTCGCAGAACCCAACAGATATAAACGAGGCCATATTCTCCAATGTCGGCACAAACATAATACTGAAGATAAAATTCCAGAAGTTCATGGACTATATACAGGGGTCGCTGAATTTCTCCCAATTCATAAGGGGGGAGATAGGAAAGCTAGGAGTAGGCCAAGCAGCCATAGACCTCTCATTCCAGACATCTCAGCAGTTCCCCTCGACATTCATAATAAACAGAATAGTCGGCGAGGTGCCTCTTGACGTATATACCATTACTCTTGCCGACCTGCTCACGGAAAATGAGCTTAGGGATCTGTCCATACAGAAAGAATACTCCCTAGAGAAGCCATTCCTCAGATCCAAGCTCATAGAGAGCGAAGTAAATACTGATGCCATAGACGGAATAATGAGTGAACTGGACGCTAAGAACCGGCTGGTTGACTTAAGGGAATTTGTGAGGATAATGCTCGGGCAGAGGCTGCAGAGGGAGCTCGTTGTATCTTTCCTTAGGAGCAGCGGAATATCCGACCAGCTCATAACTAGGGCATTTAGCTATGGTGAATGATATGGCCGGAACATTTACAATAAGCAAGATAGAGCTCAAGAGGGTGCTCTCCAGTTTCAAGGTCAGCGACAAGAATATCGATTCGATACTTGCCCAGCTTGACAGGATGCACAGGCATGTTAATGTAATAATGTTCACCGGAATGCTGCAAAACTCGGGCCTGAAGCACAACGACATAATAAACCTCTTCAGGCGCGCAGGAATAGACGACGTCACCATCTCAAACATATTCGACGTGCTTGAAGAGGAAAAGATAAAAAATACCTTCGGCAAGCTCGTTGAGCTAAAGGTTGAATAAATGGCCACCTATTGCATAATATGCGGAAAGAAGAAAAAAGGAGTTGCTGTTACTGAGGATCGCGTTCTTCAGCTGCTTAGGTGGTTCAAGGGCAATGTGACACATGATCTGAAGGGCAACTCCCTTGTAGTATGCGATGAGGACCTGGAGGCATATAAGAAGAAGAGGGATCATTTCAATTCAAGGCAAAAGATCTATCTGGCTCTAGGAGTAATCTTTGCAATATTGGGCTTAATTGCCTCGTTCTCTCTCAAATCGATAACCGTTTCAGCCTTGGTAATCGTAGCATTATACCTAATATCGCTAATCAATTATACCCCAGGGCTTGTCACTGAAAATAAAAAATACGCTATAATTAAGCACAAACAATAAATATGCCTAATATCCATATGTTATGGTGGTCCAGTTGCCAGATGTACAACCCCAGAACGACCAGAATGCCCTACAGCCCAAGGTCGAAGAGTTCACCATAGATGCGAAACTCAGCGGGACGCTTGAAGAACTGCGCGACGTGCTCGGCAAGCTGCCATTCTATTCAGTGCAGTTTGAGCCAACGGAACTGACCCTTGCCAAGGTCGAAAGCAGAAACATAAGCAAGAAGCCATACCTGTTCCACGTCATAAAGCTCAAGGCCGACAGCCTTACGCTAACCTATTCGCTCATACCTGACACTAGCATGAACCTTAGGCGCGCGGAGGTGTTGAAGGAGATGTCATCTGCCCTCTCGATGGTATCCGACAAGTACACCATAAATCAGGTCAAATTCATACAGTATGTGGACTCTATCCTGGAGGGACTCATATCCGGTCTCTCGCAGACCTATACCTCTTTATACAACAAGTACGATTCACTGCTTACCGACTATAGGGAGCAGAAGAGGATAAATATAGAGATATCCGCATCAAACAGGAATCTAACTCTCCAGTCGGCGCAGCTTACCGATGAGAACAAGGTCCTCAAGGAGCAGTTAGGCGCGCTGCAGAAGTTCAGCGATGACTCGCTCATGGCGCTTGTTGAGGAATGGATAACAATACATAACAGCTCAATAGATGTGATTGCATTCTCGAAGGATCACAACGTATCTCCAACACGCGTCGAGCAGATACTTGACAAGATGGTCTCCTTGGGCTATATAGAGCTAAAGAGCTAAGTGGTTAAATGTCAGTATATTATGTGAATATAAACAAGAATGTCAGCAACGTGAAGGTGTATACCATAAAGAAGCCCCTAAATGACAAGTCGAACAAGTTTTCAAGGCTGGTAGACTCCCTAATTAAGAAGTATCTGCTAAAGGCGCCGCAGAATCTAACCGAGTGAAGTCTGATGGCTGACGGAAAAAATCCTACAGAATCTGCCCATCGCAGCAACCCCGGGATAAGACCGATAAGGAAATCGATTCTTTCAGGACACGGGTCTGTTGTGAATGCAGTAATAATGGTAGTTATAATCTTCCTCCTCATATTTGGAGGGATTGTGCTATACGTACAGAATCAGGTAAAGGCGCTGCCAATCCTAAACGCCACCCCCACAGGCCCGATATCCGGAAGTCTTTCAATATCCCCGCACGGCATACTTACATACAACAACTCAAACTACCTTGTCGGTTATGCAAAGGTAAGCTACTCCCAGTCGAATTCGTCCTCTTCAAATCTTACTCTTTCAATATACCCATCAAACCCATCAGAACCAGTATATCTGGTAAATCTTGAGGGATACTGCGTGCAGTGTTTCATAGGATCTAGCCTCTATGTCGCTCTAAATGCATCCATGCATAATTACGGTCTGTACCTAAATAGCTCGAGCCTGAATTATGTTGACATAAACAAGCTGTCAACAATACCAGACGGCGCAGTCGTAATAATACCGTCAGGACTAATACCAAACATACTTCTTCCGAACTCAACTTATAACGAGAAATGCACAAATTATGAAAACATATCAATAATGAATCTCCTGGGAAACGGAGATACTGTGATCTATGTAGGTAGGAATTTTTCAAGGTCGGTCTCATGCAGCGGCCAGGTCATACAGAATACGCTTCCTGAGTATTCTGCTCTGCTTCCATATTCAAATGCCACCGGGCTAGGTTCTTCCAATAGCATATTTTTCTTTAGCACTCCAACATTTGCTCTAAAAGCCGGCAGCAGCCTTGGGCATGTTTATTCAACGCCCATACTGAATGGCACTCTCATACTCTTTGCTAATTACCCTTCCGTTGGATGGAACAACAGCGTAGATAACTTGGCATCCGACATTGTAAAAGCCCTCAAGTCGCGGTTCTGGATAATCCCTCTGGCAACGGGCACGATGAGCCTGGCAAATGCGCCTTCAGGGACTACAACGCTCTTCACCACAAACACGGAAATAAAGTATTATTCATCGGTATCTGATGAGATAAACAGCTCCTATGCGCTGCTCATGCTCAACCTGTCGAACCCTTCCGGTTTTAGAGATCTTGAGCTGCCCTTCAGATACAGCTTCCGACAGAACGGCCTCCTTAGCATGCCTGCAACTGTAGGGCTTTCGCAGCCTCTTACGGTCGGTGCCCAGGTATTCAACCAATCGCAGAGTGCAACTGTCTCCACCTTTGTACTAGTCCTTTCAAGCAACCTATCAAGCGCTCAGAGCAATCCGATATACATGGGACAGACTGGCCAGCAGGCAGTATACGAATTCCCGCAGTTCTTCCTGCCAAGCGGATACTACGTGGCAAGGCTAAGCGACCAGAAAGGATCGATATATTCCTCCGCACTCTTCTATATGAGCAACTCCAGCATAACGCAGAGCAATTTTGATTTTCCAAACGCCACCTTCTCATTTCTGGCGTCAAGCAACGGCCATCCTGTGAGCGGCGTTGCGTATACGGCCAGCATAAATGGCGCCTATCCTGTAAACGGTATAATACAAAACGGCGCCTTTAGGTACACGCTTCCCAAGGACACCTACATAAATCACGGCAACGGCACATTCTCAGTTGAGGTGATGGGCGAGAACTACTCGGTCCCATATAGCTATCCTTCAACAACCGCAATAAACGTGCCACCGCTATACATCGGATTCGTAGTCGCCGCAATAGCCCTAATAATACTTAACAAGGTTCTAGTGCCTCCGAATATGGATGATTACTACATAGATGTGCCAGACATAAAACCTGCAAAACTGGAGCATGCAAAGGAATCTTCAGACTCTATGGTCTCTGTATTCGACAAGGTCAATGCCTTTTATAGGTGGCATTACATGCCGCTGACAGCCGAGGAGCTCAAGTCTGGCATAAGCAACAACATAAAGTATGGAAATACGAGAATGACCATAACTCTCAGGAACACCTACTCCATACTTAACTACCTGGTCGAGAAGGAGATAGTAAAGATGGCGGATGACTACTACGCGCCGGCAAGGTGGATAAAGGAGTCCGGATATAGCATGGAATACCTCACGATATACCGCAAGCTCAAAGATTATTGCATATCTAATGCTATGCTAATGACCGAGCTTGGCGCATCAAGCAAGACCGATGTCATAGTCACAAACAAGGGCACGCAGAACTACGTAAAGATCTACTCTTCTGACATGAAGGTAAGGGACATTGAGATAAACCAGAAGACAAAGGCGTTCCTGGTCTTTCTAGATGAGGAAGCAAGACTCACATTCCTGGACAAGCTCTATAGGTCCTACGGCAAGAACGCAGAGATAATAAAGATGGCAATAGCGTACGGGAACCTAAAGCTAATAGACTCCTACAACCTCGCCAATCTCAAGCTCTAAGGATACGTAGGATCAACGCAGATAAGGAGCTCATTCTTCTTCAGCAGAGCCGACGTCCTCTTCTTCCTCACCTTCAGCCTCCTCCTGTGCCTTCGCCTCCTCGGCAGCCTCCGCCTCCAGCAGCTTCTTGTACCTGCTATCAATTAGGGCCTTGAGCTCCTTTTCTATGTCGGCCTTCTTAAGGTCCGTTATCTCGCTGAGGTTCTCCGAGAGCTGGCTCAC
Source organism: Microcaldota archaeon (assembly GCA_027449585.1). Lineage (GTDB taxonomy): Archaea > Micrarchaeota > Micrarchaeia > Micrarchaeales > CABMGC01 > JAJZNA01. The sequence goes on from DAIDLJ010000004.1 coordinate 38,074, forward strand.
GTACTTCATTATCGTATTGTACTTGGAGGTCTGTATGGACTTGTTCTTCTGCCCGCTCATGTATCGCTGCAGCCCCCTGGCGCAGTCCATGACCGCAAGCTTGATCTCCTCTATTATCTCTGCCTCCTGCGATATCGCCTGCTTTCCCACCCCGGAATAAGGCACATACACGCTTGATACGTTGACCATTACGCTTATGGGCTCCTGGTCGAACTCCTTTATCCCATACCTCTTCCACTGTATGTCGTTTACAGCGCTTGTTATCGCGCAGACCGAGCCGTCGAAGAGGAGCGGAACCTTGTTTGCGAACCTTATCAGGACTCCCTGCGATCCGACCTCCGTAGTCTTACCAGCACTGCCTCCGTATGCAATGCCTGCCTCAACAACGAAAGGGATCCCTCCTCTAAAGACCTTGGGCTTCCTCTCAGTTATGCTCATGAACTGCGGATTAAGTATGTTCTTTATGGTGGCCTCTATCTGCATCTTGCCTATTGTAGAGAGCGAGTCCAGGTCCGGTGCTATCCACTTCACCTGCCTAAACGAATTCACAAGCTTCTCTGCCTCGTCCCAGGTGAGTTTCCTTGGATCCTTGTCGAAATCCAATTCGCCCACTATGCCCTTCAACTCCTCCACCTTGTTCTGGCTGAGCCTTGAGAAGGTCTCGACCAGAAATGATGATATCTTCCGGCTCTCACTTGCATGCGCAAATTCGAGGAGGTCGTTTGTGCCTATGCCCAGCGGATGCGGCTTTGATGCCTTCGCCCTTGTGGGCATCTCCGTGACCGACCTTATGAAGTTGAAGCTCTTTCTCTCCGGGTCGATGAGCCTTATTGTCGCGTGCGGATTGGAGAGCGCCGTCCTCCTGAGGTACTCATATATGCCATGGTCGCTGCTCTCGTATTTCACCTCACCGAACTCACCGTATATCTCCAGCCCCTTGAATGCCTTGTCTATCTCGACCATGTTAGTTATGAGCGGCCTGTTCGACTTTATGTCTATGCTAAGGTCGCACTCGTATGCACTCCTTCCGGTCCCGGACCGTATGTGTATCGCCTTCCCCGTCGTTATCAGCGAGAAGAGCGTGCATCCTGATCCCCCGATCCCCTGCTGGCCCCTCTGCTGCATGTATCTGTGGAACTTTGTGCCTGAAAGGACCGTGGCAAGCACCCTGCCCATTATCTTTGTCGGTATCCCAGGGCCGTTGTCCGTGACCTTTACTGAGTATTTGCTCTCAGCTATCTGCTTTACTTCGACTATTATATCAGGTAGTATATTGGCCTCCTCGCATGCGTCGAGCGAGTTGGTTACGTACTCGTGCACCACCGTCGTGAGCGACCTGACCTTCCCGGAGTATCCGAGCATCTGGCTGTTCTTCCTGAAGAATTCGGATATCGAGTTGGTCTTTAGCTCCTTGAATATTACGTCCGCGTCTACGACGCTATTAGGCATGCAATTCACCCTTTATGATCTTCTGCTTTTCCTTATCCATTACCATGTACGCAGTTTTATGCATTCCGCCATCTATGATTACCTGTATTCCAGCATTGGCCACCTTGAGTTCGTCGGCAGTGCCTATCGTGCTTACCGTCCCGCCAAAGACCGCAACGTCCGCTCCGCTTACGGATTCTATGTACTCCTTAGCCCTACCCTCCTCGCCTATTATCCTTGCCTTTATCCTCATGAGCTGGTCCTTGCTCTTAAAGAGGTCCTTTAGGTTTACCATCTGGAAGAAGACGTCCTCATTAAGCAGGCGCAAGGCCTTTCTCAATTCGAAGCCGCGGGCGAAGGCGTGTATCACGTTCTTGGCGTTGTATTCGTCATAAGGCTCACCCTCTATGAGCACGTCGTTCTCCGAGAGCTCTATCTTGCACTTTAAGGTCTCCCTGAGCCTCTCGAGGGTCTTGACGTCGAGTAGCGCAGCCCTTTTGTGCGGTATTAGTATGTGTTCCATCTCAAGCAGCCAGAAGCATTTTTATATTTGAATGTAGAATGACTATAAAGATATCGCAAGATGCGGCTGACTGCTTTTCCTCTCTCCAAACAGTGGAATTCCTCAAAGGTTCAGAAAGCTTTAAATATCAATATCATCATACATATGATTCGTTCATGATTCTCTCGCGATTGCTTCTCGAAGGCGTCGCGAACAGTGCATGAATGATTCAAGACTGATGGTGGTTGGGATGTCGCTAAGGAAGGATCAAATAGAGAACGAGCTCATCGAAATCAAGGAGAGGATAAAGGCCCTTTCCGAGAAGGGTGAGCGGGTTCCTGATGAAGCGCAGTCCCAGGGCCTGTCATCTTACATTAAATTCCTGGTGGAGGAGCGGGAGAGGACCAACAAGCTTCTTGTGAGTCTCACCGAGAAGGTCTCCCAGCTCGAGCATAAGCTCGACTCCGAGTACGAGGTGGAGGGCCAAGCAGGCGCCCCGGTGCTCTCAGAGATACCTCTCTCATACATAGATGCGAAGATCCTGGACTTCATAGCCACGAGCGACAAGTCAATGGCATGCGCAGACCAGGTCAAGCAGCACATGAACTACAAGGGCCGCAACGCGGCCTGCGCAAGGCTAAATGCGCTCTGCAAGATCGGGCTGCTAAAGAAGGATCAATTGGGTCACAAGGTTTACTACAGATTTGATGCTGGCAAGGCGACTAATGCACTAATCATATCACCTCCACAGTAGGGAAATGAGGCCCTCCTCCCCAGAGGGCCCTTTCTACTCACTAATTCTTTCGAGTGGTTGTGCAAAGACCTGCCAGGTCTTTTTTAATCCTCAGTGTGCACTAGGCGCTTATGAATTGCAAAAAACTGATCCATTAACGTTCAAGGCGCAGTGTACCCCGAAGCCCATGAAGAGGTATAAGCGACATTTGTTGGTACGCCGCCGTTGTTGTTTCCCGAATAATCCTGCGCATTGCCATTGAGCGGCCACCAGCCGACGATATGCGTCGGATCGATTGGCGCGCCGCCTATGCCTTCAAGATAAAGCGCACTTATCTCATTGGCAGAGAGAGATGTGTTGTAGATTTGGACGTTGGAAATTTGGCCATCGAATTTCCTACTAGAACTATAGCCTTGACCGATTGTGAGGTTTGCAAAGCCAGGAGGCCAGTATGTGCCTCCTGTATTGAACACTTGTGCGCCGTTAAGGTAGCCTATTAGGTTATTGCCACTTCTTATCACCACAACATAGTACCATGTATTTGGCAATAGGGATGTAGTATACGTGCCTTCAAGGTATTGACCTGCGCCGTTGCCCACAACCACGGCAAAAGACCCTCCGGTAGCCTGTTCAAATCTTGGACCTTCATTGTTGCCTATTGGGACAAAATTTGCATCAAGTGAATTATCATAGGATACAACAGCCGCAGAATCCATCCAAAAAGAGACAGCCCATGCCGTTGTGCTACCTATCTGTGGTAGATTTCCCACAGATATATAGCTGCTTGCACCGTCAAACACCGCCACGGATTGTGGAATCTCATTGTTGCACTGGCCGGCAAGGCTTGATCCCGCAGCATTTCGAACCACTTCGCATGCGCCGGAGAGGGCATGTGGAACAAGATTTGAATTATTGAATATTCCTAGCTGAAAAATGGCAACTATCACTACGGCTATTATGAGTATGGCCCAGCCGTAGGTCATCAGGTATTCCATCGCCGACTGCGACTTGAACGACATAAACTATAAGTCAGATATAAAGCTTTTATTTGTTCCTTTATCTCAAGGCGCCGTATAACCAGAAGTCCATGAAGAAGTATAAACGACATTTGTTGGGACGCCGCCGTTGTTGTTCCCGGAGTAATCCTGAGCATTGCCATTGAGCGGCCACCAGCCGACTATGTGGGTGGGATCTATTGGGGCACCGCCTATGCCTTCAAGATAAAGCGCACTTATCTCATTGGCAGAGAGAGATGTGTTGTAGATTTGGACGTTGGAGATAAGCCCATTCCAGTTTTGGTCGCCGCCTGGAGACCCGTATCCGATTGAAACTGAACTGCCATCAAATATTACTCCTGGATTGTGGGTGGTGGCCTGCAATACTCCGTCATCGTAGATTTGTATATTATTACTATCATATGTTCCAGTAACAAACTGCCAGGAATCCGTAACGAAATTAGTCGTAGTTTGGGTATAGTGGCCAGCCCCTCCGGCATAAAATGCCATGCCATATGGTGCAATACCGGTAACAGGGCCCAACAGATAACCATTTGCAGTGAAAGATGTCGCGCTGACCTGTGGATATGTATTTGCAGATGGTGCAGGAGGGTATTCATATACCCAGGCGCTAATGGTAATCTGCGATCCGGACGGCTTGTAATTAGTTAATATGTATCCCTGTCCGCCAAATTGTGCCACGAACTTCGGCTGCTCGTTGTTGCACTGGCCTGCAAGGATGCTTCCCTGAACATTCTTTAACACCTGGCAAGCTCCTGCCGTTGCATGTGGGGTGAGGTTGGCAGAGCCGAATGCACCCAATTGGAAAAGCGCAACCATTGCGATTGCAATGACGAGTATGGCCCAGCCGTAGGTCATCAGGTATTCCATTGCCGACTGCGACTTCGACGACTTTTTCAGGATGAGTTTTTGTTTCGCCTTCGCATGAAAATATCTATCGTCTGCGTATGGGGAGATGAAGGTTAGGCGGGCGTCATTTCCTTTCAGTCGCATGAAGTTTTATTGGCAGGTAATCCTTTTATTCGTTGACCTGATTAATTTTCTGCAGGAGCAATATCTTTATTAAAACGGGCATGCAAACCATTAATCTATGGATAAGGGAATAATGATCATATCTCACGCAAGCGACATAGACGGCGTGGGCAGCGCCGCCCTAATAAGCATAAAGTATAGTGTGGATCCGAAGAACATCTTCTTCAGCGACTACTCCACAGAAAGCCTAAATGCCATAAGAGATGCCATAAAGAAGGGCGCAAAAAAGGGCACGTCGCTTTTTATAACTGATTTGGGGGTCAATGGGAAGACCGTGCCCATATTCAAGGAGATATTAAGGACGATAAAGCACAGGGGCGGAAGGGTTTTCTGGTTCGACCACCACCCGTGGTCAAGCCCCGCCATAAAGGAGCTCACTCCGCTGTGCGACATATCCATAATAGGCGAGAACGAGCTCTTCTGTGCAACCGAGATAACAAGAAAGGAGCTGGACCTAAATGACAAGTTCTCAAAATACTTCTGCAGGATAGTTCACTTCTCCGATTTTGCAATAAGGCCCAGGCTCAAAAAAGAGTACGACCTAGTCGGGGCATATGCGCTAAGCATAGCGCTCTATAGGATGCAGGGTGCAGAGAAGAACATAAGCGGACTAAGGCACATAGTCAGGGTACTAACGCAAAGAAGGCTGCTTGACAAGAAGATAAGGGCGGATGCGAATGCCTATAGGAAGATAAATGACAGGAACACCAAGAAGATGCTCAAGGACGTCTATCTCGGCGATGACATAGCGATGGGGTTTGCCGGTGACATACAAAAGACATATGCGTGCATGAAGCTGATGGAGAAGACCGGCAAGGACATAGGCATATATGTCAACACCAGCGAGGGAAGGGGACACATGCGCAGCGTTAGAAACGAGCTCACCGAGCTGGCCAACAGGTTCGGCGGCGGCGGGCATCCGCACGCATCCGGATTCACCCCAAGCCTTAAGCGGTACAATAAGTTCAGGACAGCTGCCGACAAGCAGCGGCTTCTTGATGATATTGAAAGGGAGCTCAAGGAGATCCAGAAGAATAATAAATCAGGAAAGCCGCTCAAGGCCAGCAAGTCAAGGACTCCTATCTTTGGATGATCATCTTAGCGTTCCGTAGCCCGAGAGCCTCCATCTCTGGCTGAAGTTCCTAAGTACCGATATCTTTGCATCCTTGTCTATGCAGATCATGTGCTTGAAATCAACGCTCAGCCTGTCCTTCCTAGCCTTCTTAACGTATCCTACAACTGTGCCGGTTCCAACTCCCATCAAAAGCGGTTCGCCGTCACGGAATGCCTGCTTGGGTATGTCATTGCGGTTTAGAGAGACGAATTGGAGCTCCGCCGACTGCGTAGGCTCAGGAAGCTTGCCTGCAAGCCCGACTATCTGCCCTACAAGCCCGTCAGCTTTTGTGAGCGCCGGGTCGATCTCCGTGCCTATTGCAATTAGTCCGCCAGCCTGAGCCTCGTCAAGCTGGTACTTTCCAGCCGAGAGGCTCTCCACCTTAGTGTAGATGGGCTCGTACGACTCCCTCTTGGTCTTGTCCTTTGCCGTGTTTATCCCGGGCCTTATCTCTATCTCCTCGCCCACCTTGAACCTTCCCTTTATTATCGATCCCCCTATGACTCCTCCCTTGATATCCTTTATCTGCGTCCCGGGCCTGTTCACGTCGAAAGACCTTGCCACGTACATGACCGGATCTGACTTGAGGTCGCGCTCAGGGAGCTTTAGGTTGACTATCTCCTCAAGCACCGCATCTACATTGACGTTCTTGTTCGCCATAACCGGAACTATCGGCGCGTTCTCTATCTTGCTGCCTTTTAGGAACTGCTTTATCTGGTTGTAGTGCTGCCTTGCCTTCTCGATCCCGACTATGTCTATCTTGGTCTGCACCACAATCACCCTGCTTATGTTGAGCGCATTTATTATCATCAGGTGCTCTCTGGTCTGGGGCATAGGGCACGGCTCCGACGCAGATATGACAAACATCGCGGCATCTATTATGCTCGATCCTGCTATCGCTGTTGCCATTAGCGTCTCGTGTCCAGGCGCATCAAGAAGGGATATCCTGCGCACAGGGGTCGGCAAAGAGCCGTCCTGGCACTTCTCTTCTGTGGTGTACCTAGCACCCTCCTTTCCCTCGCACCTGCTTATCAGCGCGTCAGCGTAACCGAGCTTTATCGTCATGCTTCTCTTCACGCTCTCGCTGTGCGTGTCGGTCCACTGGTGCGTTATCGCAGAAGTAAGCGTCGTCTTGCCATGGTCCACATGGCCAAGGGTCCCTATGTTGAATTCGCTCTGCTTTAACATTTGAATCATTTCAATTCTATTCTTCCTTCTTGGCCTCCTTTGGCTTGAAGATCTCCTCGACAGGCCTTGACCCGTACTCGGTTATAACTGTATTTACCTGGGCCGTGTCGGTGCTTATCACGCTCCCCCTGACGCTCCTTCTCGACCTGAATCCCTTCTTAGGTCTTGCCATCCCTGGGCCATTTGCGACAAGGACCTTCGCCTTTCTTGTCCCGTCTATCTCCGGCCTTGACGGGCTGCCTGCCGAGTCGCTCAGTCCAGTTATAAGGAGCTTGTATCCGTCTAGTCCGGCTACTGATCCATCGACCACTTCGTTCATCTTCCTGCCCATCAGCAGCCCCTCGCTGCCCTTAGGTATCTCTGCCTGCGCCGTCTTTCCAGTCTTCTTGTCGGAAAACACTATTTTCATAAAATCATCTTAGCGTAATAAATCATCTGTACATGCTCTGCGGCTCCTCCTTGAACCTGCTTATCCTCTCGGAAAGCTCCCTTGGCACCGCAGGATGCACCTCTGTTAGCGCGTGGTCGAAGTCTGACTTGTTGACCACATCGCGCTTGTGCCTTATGGCGTTCATGCCGGCCTCCCTGCACACGTTCTCTATCTCCGCGCCGGTGTAGTTTT
>DAIDLJ010000005.1 GCA_027449585.1 Microcaldota archaeon
GATATAATGGACCATAAAGAATACGATAAGAAATTTGGCTATAAGAAACTTTGACAGCTTCGTTTGCTGAATAGATGAATAATCCACGTGCAAATAATCTTTATACCATAGAAAACCTGATGACTAAGGAATAAGCATTTGGCGTATTTTCAAACTATGTCTTATTTAGCTTCCATCAGGTTCTTAGCAGCTTATTCTCTTTTGCCCTATTGAAGAGTATTTCGTAGAGCTCACCGGCCAATTTCTCTTTCCTGTAGCTGCTCCTTTCGCCTGCTGCTTTTGTGAGCCCTTCCAGTGCCTTGCTAAATGCGCGTTCATCTGTCATGCACGCTTCGAGCCTTCTTGCAACCCATATATCGGCGTTACGTTCGTGCATCTCTTTGGCCTTTGCAATCAATTTCATAATGCCACAAATAACCATACTAGATTAATACATATAAACAGCATCGATAACACAAAAATAGACCCAGGTCTGCGGCAGTGATGATTGCAAAGCATTATGGACTTGGGAAAGGCTGCTGATTACTTCCAACGACATGATAAGACATATATATCTGGCAAAAACTAGTATTTCTGTGGATTTATGGCAGTCAAATCGCAAAAACTGGTTGGACAATTGGAAAGATTATTGAGGGGACAGAAAACCAGCAGCATAAATGTTGCATTGGACATAGAAGGCACACTTGCAGATATAAGCACACCCTCACTGGCTAAGTACAATAAACTCCATGGAACCTCATGGAAAGTTGGCGATATTACTGACTGGGGATTTGAATCCATTAAAGCAGACGTACGAGAAATGATGGGACTGTTTACTGAAACATGGAAAATGGATTCTAATCAAATTAAAAGAACATGCGATGTGGAGCTTTTACATAATGTGGGAAAAATGTACAATCTCGACGTAGTAACTAGCAGAATGGGAGTTGATATGGAGCTTAAAAGTTGGTTAAATAGCGTAGGGTTGGGCGAAGTTAGATTAGTGGTTAACGATCCAAAGAAAGAGAAAACAAACTTGCAGTATTCGGTTTACATTGATGATTCACCATTGCTTGCAAGGGAAGTGGCCAATAGCGAAGATAAATTAATACTATTAATAAAGCAGCGTTGGAATACGGATGTTAGAGGAATCAGCAACAGAGTAATTCCAGTAAATGGAGTTGACGATGCAGCTAATGCCTTACTATCAGTAGCGCGTTTGTTGGATGGCCGTTAATTTTTAGCGATAGTTATTCAGAAGCATTGCCAACTTCGCAGATCCGACGCTCTGCTTAAAGCCGTGCAGCAGGCCTTCCAGCCATTGGTCTATGGGCACTGGCTTGCATGTTGGAAGGCCGGCTCTCTTCAATTGGTTGGCCCTTGGATTTGCTGGGTGGGATCCGGTGCGCGCGTGCGTTATCTCATCCTTAAGGCTCCAGAACATCATGCCTTCGATGGCATATCCTAGCCCCGGAGCGTTATGCGGCCATTCCTGCCAGGTGAGATCGAAAGAGCTTCGCGGGAAATAGAAGATGGTTGATGCAACGCTTCTCTTCTTGGTCTTATCAGTGCGTATGGCTATGTGCCCCAGTCGTGTGAGACTCCCTACGTTGCGCTGATACGGCTCTGGAGGATATCCGCGATAATCGATGGCAATGTGCATAGAAGGCACCCATATCGCGGGAATTCTGCGCAAATCCACAAGTTCAGATAAGTTTGACGTGCTCCACGGCTCTTTGAATGACACGGTCTGGGTGAAGTCTTTTTTGCGCCCTATGTATGAGGTGAAGTCCGTTTGATTATCCAGCTTGTCTAGCTCCCTGCGGTAGAGCCCGATGAACAGTCGTTCATCTTTATCCTTTGGCCTGCGAGCTGCGATTCTGGATTCAAAAGTGCGCATTGGATCAGAAACGTGTGCGATTTTCTGATATTAAAAGTTAAGCATTGGCAAGTGGCGCTCGGGCTAGAGCCTTTGATTATTAGATTATTTGATTAGGAGAAGTAGCCTTTACTCCTTGGCCGCACTCTTGAAGAGCTTCCTTGAAGGCATCTTTGACCAGTCGTCCTTGCAGATGACGAGCCTTATCACCTTTGAGACACGCCTTGAGCTCTTGACGCAGTTAACGCACACCTTGCGCTTGCAGTAGTTGCAAGTGTTGTACTTGTGTATGTCTTTGCCGCATCGTTCGCACATCACGTGAATCACTCAAAAATTGCTATGATAAGCACTACATATAAAGCATTAGGTATTTTAATAGTTGTGGTCACATGCCCAGCGCATTGATAGAGACGTACGGATGCACGCTCAACCATGCCGATAGCGAGATAATGGAGGGACTGCTAAAGGCGCAAGGCTTTAGCGTTGAGAATGGGAGGTTTGCACAGGCAGGTTCGCATGATTACATAATAATAAACACGTGCACAGTGAAGACGCCGACAGAGCAGAGGATACTTGACAGGATAGCAAAGGCCTCGGGAAAAGGTGCAAGGCTCATAGTCACCGGGTGCATGGCCAGCGCGAATGCAGACAGGATAAGAAGGGTTGCGCCAAATGCCAGCATAGTGACAACGAGCAACGTCCACAGGATAACCGACGCCATAGAGGGCATAGAGAAGACGGGGACCGTGGACTTTTCAGCATACTCTAGGGTCGACAAGCTATCTTATGCAACCGGAGCAGAAGGAGTGATAGCAAGGATACCCATAAGCGAGGGATGCCTTAGCAGCTGCAGCTTTTGCGAGACCAAGTTTGCGCGCGGCCCCCTAAACAGCTTCTCAGAGGAGCTCATACTAAAGGCGATTGAACTTAGCGTAAAGAGGGGATCGAAGGAGATAGAGCTGACTTCGCAGGACGTAGGGGCATACGGGCTTGACAGGAAGACGAACATTGGAAGGCTGCTTTCAGGCATCTCGAGTATTGACGGGGATTTTAGAGTAAGGGTCGGAATGCTCAACCCTGAGCATCTGCGCAAGTACATCGATGAGCTCATATCCGGATACAGGGATGGAAGGATATACCGGTTCATACATCTTCCGCTGCAATCGGCAAGCAATAGGATACTTAAGGAGATGGACAGGCGATACACTATAGAGCAGTTCTGCGGCCATATTGAAGAATTAAGGTCGAAGATTCCAGGCATAAGCATCGAGACGGACATGATAGTAGGATATCCCGGGGAGAGCCAGGAGGAGTTCGAGGAGTCGATGGAGTTCATAAGAAGGTTCAGGCCGACCTTCACCAACGTCTCCAGGTTTGGCGCACGCCCGCATGCAAAAGCCTCGCAACTCAAGCAGCTTCCCGTGGACGTAATCAAGGAGAGGAGCTCGGGCATGTCAAGGCTTGCAAGATCTGTGCAAGGAGAGGACCTAAAGAAGCTTGTTGGCATAAGTGAGAGCGTACTTGTAACCGAGGAGAATGAGAGATCGCTAATCGCGCGCGATGATTCATACAGGATAATAGCGCTGGATAGGAAGTGCGGCGCAAAGATCGGGGAGAGGATCCTTGCAAAGACGCATGCAAATACCTCTGTATGCCTTCTGGGCAGGATTGTCGGCGCAGGCAATTGAGGCCGGGCGCTACCTGTTTGCTTCCATGAACGCTATGTTGGACTCTATCTCTTCCAATGTGTTTGCAAGCGCCTGCCTAAGGTCCTCCCTCATGTTCTCCTTCTTTGAGAAGAACGACTTCACGGCCTTTAGGTCCTCTCTTGTCCTCAAGACCGCAAGGTTGTCGACGTACCTGCTGAGCATGTGCGTGCCGCTAGCAAACCGCTTCATTAGGGCCTTCCAGTTGCGCTTGGTCCATCCGAGTACTAGGTCTTTTCCAACAGGATTTGAAGAGCCTATGGCCACTATGGCATAGGAATCCTGAAGGCGCACGTCCTTTGACATCGAGAAGTCGAATGCCTTGAGAAGCAGCTTTTTATCGCCAAACATTGCAAGAGAGTTGAGGAACCTTGACTTCTCTTCCGGCACCTTCTCGCTTATGTAGCGCTCCTTGAGCGTATCGAACGTCCTTGCATCCCCGACCCAGGCATTGACGTAGAAGATTGAGGAGCGCAAATTGGCCTCGAGGGGCTTGCCGCCCAGATAGTCGTTGAAGAGGTCCTTTGCCTTGTCTATCGTCGGCTCGTATCCTGCCCTTGCGGACCGTAGTATCGCGGCGGATCGCATTGCGGTATCGAAGGTGCTCTCAGACTCCTTCCTGCTCCATCCAAGGTCCTCGATGAGCTGGTTAGTGTACCTTATTATCAGCTCCTTTGAGATCAGGCCGTCCTCCCCATCGAGCATGTCGTTTATGAAGCCCAGGTGCCCCAGGACATTTGAGCTCAGCGGATATTCGTTGGTCAGGCAGTACTTCTCAGCGAACTCCAGATAGCCGCTTGCCCTTGACCTTGCTGATCTTATCATGGCGTAAGCATCGTTCTCTATCCCCCATGAATCAACAGGGTCGAGCTTCTGCTCCTTGACAAGGTATCCGAGCCTGTCCAGATCCTCCTTTTCGTAGAAGACCCTGTAAAGTCCGTTCTGTCCTGCGTTGAGCTTGAGCCATGCGCCGCCTTGCGCCAATATGCTTGCGGACTTCTTTCCAAGGAGCATGCTTCCCTCTGATCCGGAGAGCGAGTAGTTGATTGGTATGGGCCAGATCGTGCTGTCCTTTACATCCTTGAGCAGGAAGTATCTCTGCTGGGAGAGTTCAAATCCTGATCCGGACTTCCTCACGCTCACCGACGGATATCCTGGCGTGTCCACCCAGAAGCTTGCGACATCATAGACATTGATCCTCTTCCTGTTTCGCCTCGCCTCCTCATCGATTGCCTGCCACAGGTCGAACTTTGTGGCGTTCGAGTATGCATGCTTGTTGAGGTAGTTTGTAAGCCCTTTGCGAAATATCTCCTCTCCGGAATAATCCTCTATCATGTTCAGCACTGTGCCTCCCTTGTCATAGCTTATCTCGTCGAATATCTGGTCGACCTCCCCTGAAGACCTTACTGGCACGCTTATAGGATGGGTCGACTTTAGCTGGTCTGCGCCGAATGCCGTGGCTATCACGTCCCTCTTGTACTCGGTCCTCATCTTCCATTCAGGGAAGACGGCGTCCATCGCCTTGTAGCTCATGAACGTCGCAAAGCTCTCGTTGAGCCATAAGTCATTCCACCATTTCATTGTGACAAGGTCGCCGAACCACTGGTGCACAAGCTCGTGCGCTATGACCTCTGCCACCCTTTGCTTTGTGGCTATGGAGCTCTCCTCTGATGAGAGAAGCGCGGTCTCCCTGAAGGTTATCGCGCCCCAGTTCTCCATTGCTCCGGCCGCAAAGTCAGGGATCCCTATGAAGTCAGCCTTAGGCAGTGGGTAATCGACGCCGAAGTATTCCTGGAAGAACTCGATGAACTTCTTTGCGTACTCCATCGGGAGCTTGCCCAGGTCCCTCTTTCCCGGCGTGGTTATCACACGCACGTCTATCTTGCCGACCTTGCCAGTTATGTAATCATAATTTCCAACGCCCAGGTAGAGGAGATATGTTGACATGCGCGGAGTCTGCATGAACCTGACCAGCTTTGTCCCGCTCCCGCTCTTCTTTGTGGACAGAATTGGCATGTTGGATATGCAGTCGAGCTCCTTGTCGACCACGAATGAGAGGTCGAAGACCGCCTTGAATGCCGGCTCGTCAAAGCATGGGAATGCATTCCTTGCGTTGGCAGCCTCGAACTGCGATGAGAGTATGTAGCGCGTCTTTTCCCCCTGCTTGTAGCTGCTCCTATAGAATCCGTACATCTCCGCATTGTTTGTTCCGACAAAGCCGATCTTTATGGTGGCATTTCCGCTCACGGCGTCCTTGAGCTTTAGTATTATCCTCTGCTTTGGCTTGTCCTCGCTCACTACCGCACTGTGCTCGTAGGTTCCCACCATGACCGAGGCGCGCCTTATCTCAAGCTCAGAGGCGTTGAGTGCTATCTCCCTGGTCTTCTTGGCTATCCGAACCTCTATCTCCTCCTCTCCGAGATACTTGAATGTCTTTAGGTTGGGCTTTAGGACAAGAACATATCTTGAAGGTATTACATTCTCCCCGAGGGTCTGGTATTTCAACGGTCTCTCTTTTTTTGCCATGTACATTCACTTTCCTTCGTGTTTTTTAATCGCCATTATTATCTGGTCCGCATGGCCCATGGGGTTCACCTTCTCGAATATCTCCTTTATCTTTCCGTCCTTGCCTATCAGGAAGGTATTTCGCAGTGTTCCCAGGCCGAATATCCCCCTGCTTCCGTATGAATCGTACTCTTTTATAGTGGAACTTGACGTGTCGGAGAGCAAAAGGACCTTTAGATCGTGTTTTGAGCAGAATTTTTGGTGCGACGCTATGTCGTCGCTGCTTACGCCGACCACCTCGGCTCCCAGCTTTCTTATCTGGGCTATCTTTGATGAGAATCCCTTGGCCTCAAGGGTGCATCCGGGAGTGTCGTCCCTTGGATAGAAATACAGCACAAGATACCCGCCACTGAATTCCTTTAGGTTATGCTTCTTGCCGTCTGATCCGTCAAGGGCAAAATCGGGAGCCTTAGAATTAAGAGTCAACAACACCAACACCTATAACTTTATCAGCAACAAAATTAAAAAGCTTATAACCCATATAGTTCTGCTAAACCTTGAGATGATTCCTTGGCCTCGTTTATCGACAGAATAATGGACATGTTCGTCAAGAAGAGCGGAATTGACGAAGTGCCTGCGGAGCATGTGGAGCAGGCAGAGGCACGTTCGGAGCCGCAGGTAGACGGGAAGGCGGCTGATGAGCAAGCGCCGCAGCAGGCTGCACAGAAGAAGATTACGATAACCGGGATAAACCTCCGGTTCATGGGAGGTTCGCATCAGATAAAGGGGATGGAGGTCGGAGCGGACACGTTCGAGATAAGGATACCGTTCAACAACAGGATAGGTAGCGAGAATCTTCCGGACAATCTCAAGGGACCAAAGATAGTGCTCAGCAGGATGACTGTCGATCCGCCATTTAGGATCATCAGCATAAGTCCCACGCTGCCCGCGGAAGTCGAGTACCTTGGGAAAGTGGTCTTCACCCTGAAGATGGCCGCGCCGGACATGAACTGGGAAGGACCGATGAACGTTAGCCTTACCAGCGAGCCATCGAACAACATAACGATAAGCATAAAGAAGGTGACGCTGCACCACGGCGACAAAACTGTGGAGCTTGAGGACTCTGGAGTCACAAGCTCGATGCAGAAATCGCAGACCTTCAAGCAGAACCTGCAGCTCTACAAGATAATATCATTCGGGGATGAGGTGAGCAAGATAGAGGTAAATGAGCCGTTCTTGGTTGCAAGCACGGAGCCCGCTCTCCCCATAAAGGCGGACAGGAAGGACAGCTACATAATAAGCCTCTACCTCAAGTGCCCGGAGTTTAGCTACGCGGGGGACCTTGATATAAAATTGTCATAGATGTTTCGATGAACTACCTAGTCTCAGTGCCGGTAAACGAGAACGTCGCATCGTTCATAGGCAAGAAGGGATCCGACGAGGGAATAACCTTCTTCAACAGGAAGATGGACGCAGACGTCATAGTCGCGATAATGCCATACACCAGGGAGGAGAGGCTCTACCAGAGCCTTGCAGAGACCATGCTCATATCCGGCCAGATAGTGATAAGCACCGAGACCGTGGACAAGTTCCTAGGCGAGATAATAGTCGCTGCGTCCCTGCTTGAAAAGCGCTCGATAGTTCTCAACGAGAACGACGTTAGCAGGATGGTGAACGGGCTTCTTAAGGATTACGAGGTGTGCGGCAGGGAGGAGCTGCTTGAAAAAATAGTCGCGCACAAGGAGCAGCATGATGGGGACCTTCGCATAGACGTGGACAAGGCCTTCCCTGTCAAGGGGATAGGCACGGTCGCCCTTGGAGTAGTCACCAGGGGGAAGGTGAAGGTCCATGACAATCTTTACCACAGCTCCGGAAAGCAGGTCATGATAAAATCGATACAGAGCCAGGACGTCGACGTGCAGGAGGCCGGATACGGCACGAGAGTCGGCCTGGCAGTTAAGGGAATAGAGTATGAGGAGATAGACAAGGGAGACCTTCTGACGTCAAAGCAGTTCCAGAAGGCAAAGGGGATGACTGCGACACTCAAGACAAGCTCTTTTGCCAATGAGAAGGTTGAGGCTGGAAAGAGATACATGCTCGTCTCCAACTTCTCGCACGTTATTGCGAAGGTTGACGAGGTGGACGGTCAGAACGCCAAGATTAGTTTCGAGAAACCCATAGCCATACTGCAGGGAGACTCATTCATGCTGATAAGGGACCAGAGCCCCAGGATATTCGCATCCGGCAAGGCATCGACGATTTCCTAGAGCCCTGACCAGAGCTCCCAGAACTGCCGCCTGAGCTTATCTATGTCCTCCTTGCTCCTCGTTATGCTTATCTGCTCGAGGTTCCTGTGAGTGCCCTTGTAGGTCAGATTTGCCGACCCGGTTATTGCCGCAGAGTCGGATATGTACATCTTTGCATGCACGAACTGCCTTGGCACCTTGAGCATTATCCTCTTCCTTCCCAGGTTCTTTATCGATCCGACAATTATAGGTATTAGGGATAGCGCAAGTAAAGCTGCCGGGACGCGTATGTAGAGCAGAAGCGCAAGGAGAATGGAGGATAGGGAGAGATATGCTACCGCCCATATGCTTGACGTGCCCCGAAGCATGCTGAGCGCTTCGGGGTCCATAGACGAGGAGATCAAATATAGCTTCCTTCCCCTGGAGTAGCCGAGGAGTTTTTCGGCGTAGTATCTGTCGACATAAGGGGAGACTATTAGTATCTCCCTGCCGCGCTCTATCAGGGCGTCTATGTGCTTGTAGGTATCGCTGCCGTAGTAGTAGCTGCTGCCCAGGCCGCCCTTCCCAAACATGATAGCTAATACGCAGAACTTAAATAAATAAGCTAGGGGCAGCTGCCCTGATTTATATTCTTTTCTTGAGAGAGTATTACGGTGCCTTCGTGAAGACAGAGAACTTTCTGTTCATAATATCAGTGATTGCGATAGTCGGTATGACGCTGGTTCTGGCCCTTTCGGTGCTTTATCCGAACGGTAGCTTCCAGAACCAGGGCCTCAAGTTTGTGACAGTTACTGCAAGCGGCACGAATTACACGTATCCTGCCGCCGCGACAGTCTATGTGACAATGAACGGCACAGGGACCACATCGGCGATAGCCGCATCCAATCTTTCACTTACGCTCAGC
The DNA here is from genome assembly GCA_027449585.1 of Microcaldota archaeon. Taxonomy (GTDB): domain Archaea; phylum Micrarchaeota; class Micrarchaeia; order Micrarchaeales; family CABMGC01; genus JAJZNA01. Next base: position 9,220 of record DAIDLJ010000005.1, read on the forward strand.
GAGTTCAACTACACTGTGGCAAAGTACATAGGGAACAACTCGAGCAGGATAAGCACGCAGTCCTATTCTCTGCAAAAGCAGTGGAACAGCACGAAGTACGAGGCGGTAGAAACTGTCTCGGTATACGTTGCGCAGGTAGGAAACGTAACGCCGCTGCTCAACACTCTCTCGCTCATACAGAATGTCTACGTAAGCCAGGTCTCCGCGCAGCTCACGCCATCGCAGGTGAGGCAGCTTAGCAACGATGCGCTCGCGCAGGCGATGAGCAATGCGACATCGCAGGCAAAAGTCATTTCCCAAAACATGAGCCTCACGCTAAGGAACGTGAGCATATCGAAGAGCTATACATATCCGTTCCCGCTATATGCAAACGGAGTTGCATCTTCAGGAAACGGACCCAACCTGATATTCTTCAACGGAGTGCAGGGAGTGCGCCAGCAGGTCACCGTATCCTACACGTACACCTGAGCGCATCAAAGCCTAGAGAGGTATCGCTCTATCCTGTACATGCGTGACTTTAGCCTCTTCCTATCCTTCCTTCTGGTGAGCTCCGCCCATTCCCTTGATATCCTTGCAAATTCATTCTCTACCTTGTGCACGTTGGGGACGCCTACCTGAAGGTATGAGTAGAGCTCCGGACTTGCGTCGACTATGCTCTTCACAAAGGACTCCAGGAACCTAAAGCTCGTGCTGCTCGTGCTCATGAACTTGTGTATCTTAAGGCTTCTCCATGTGTCACCGGTAACGAATCCGACGTAGTGGGTGAGCGAGAGCATCGCCCCTATCATCTTGTCGTGCTTCTGGGGACTCATGATCACCACGTTGAATTTGCTCTTCCTAAGATACGCGCGAAGCTCGCTTGCGAAGGCGCGCTCCTTGCCACTTGTCGGAGTCAGTATGAAGTTCTGGCCTTCTGCCTGCGCGGATGGACCAAACATCGGATGCGTCCCTAAGGCCACATTCTTCTTGATGTGCATGTGCAGGAGCTTGACCGGAACTGACTTTACAGAGGTTATGTCAATAACCTTCTGCCCCGCTTCCAGATGCGGCGAGATCTCTTTTAGAACGCCATCGAGGCGCTGGGCCATGACCGAGACGATTATCAGGTCTGCACCTTTTATCGCATCGGGGTTGCTTTTTGCCGCGGCAACGCCCAGATTCCTTGCTGCCCTGAGGCTTTTCAGCCGGCTTCTTCCTGATATGACCACCTTGCACCCCTTCCTTGAGAAGAAGCGCGAGAACCACTGGCCCATAAGCCCGTATCCGCCGATTATAGCTACCCTCTTTGGATTAAACATTCTTGCCAAACCTCGCCCTCGGATAGGAGCCTAGTATCTTAACAAAATCAGAATTGTCATAAAGTTCCTCGACGGCTTTTTTGACATTGGAGCTGTTTATGCCGCCGTCGCAGTCCACATAGAAGTTGTACTCCCAGGGAGTGCCAGGTATTGGCCTTGACTGTATGTAAAGCAGGTTTACCCCGTTGTCGGCAAAAGAGTTAAGGGCCTTGAAGAGCGAGCCGGGCCTGTCCTTTGCGCTGAATGCTATTGTTGTCTTGTTGGGCGGCTTTGCCTTTGCATCCTTTGAGATTATCAGGAAACGCGTGTAGTTGTGCCTGCTTGACTGTATCTTCCTTGCAAGCACATCCATGCCATACACCTTCGCAGCCCTCTCGCTTGCTATTGCAGCGGTGTTCTTCATCTTCGTCTCCTTGAGCATGCGCGCGCTGCCAGCCGTATCGTAGAACGGGACTGAATCGATCCCATGGCGGTCCAGAAACTCCCTGCACTGGCCGAGCGCCTGCGGGTGCGAATAGACCATCCTTATGTCAGCCATCCTGGTGCCCTCTGGCGCCATGAGGCAATGGGATACCTCCAGTATAGTCTCGCCAACTATTGAGAGCTCCGATTTGAGTAGAAGGTCGTATGTCTGGGTCACTGCGCCTTCAATGGAATTCTCTATCGGCACGACCCCAACCCTTGAGTCTGTATCCGCAGACTCGAACACCTCCGGAAGGAACTTGCACCCCTTGAGCTTCGAGGCCTTGCCCAAGTATTTTATCGCCGCCTGCTCGCTATAGGCCCCTGGAACGCCAAAATATGCTGCATTGAACATTAAAACACACTTCCGCGCAGTAATTGGCGGACCATACAACCTGTGATTGGACAAATATTAATATAAAATATGCATATGTGTATATCTGACAGGGGCTTCTTGATGGAACTCGAGGCTAGTAGGAAAATTTCTGGAAAGAAGTGGATGATACCCGTCTTGCCTGCAAACCTTGCCGCAGGGCCGCTCTCAACATTCATAGCCCTCTACATATTGCAGGTTGGCGGAGATGCGCTCAGCGTGGCATACACCTTCACATTGGCAAGCGCGATTGCCATACCTTCAGTGTTCGTTTGGGGATATCTGACCGATCTCCTTAACAGGAGGAAGACGCTGATAATCTTCTCTTATCTCTTCACTGCAATGCTGATACTGAGCCTCTTCTTCGTAAAGAGCATATATGCAGTTGCGCTGATATACGCATCGATAACCTTCGTCTGGTCCGCATCCGGAGTCCCCTTGAACCTCCTTGTAATGGACAACCAGAACAGGAACGAATGGGCAAAGGACTTCTCACTGCTTCAGATGATATCCGGTACCGGGACTACCGTAGGTCTTTTGGTGTCATGGATAGTGACTGGGGTATCCACGCTTAGCATGCTTCTGGTAGTACTTGCGTCATTTGCATTGCTATCTGCGCTGCTTGCCGCAAAGCTGATAATCGAGCCAAAGATGTCAAGGATAAGAATAGACCTGCAGGAGGGGATGCATTCGTTCATGTACCGGCTCGTTGCAATACCAAACATGCTGATAAGGATACCGCATCCTGCGGTGATAAAGAACTTCTTCAAGTTTAGGGGACTTGGATCGATTGAGAGGAATTTCATCATCTTCTTCTATGTCGTATCCTTCATATTCTTCTTTGGCACGGCAGTCTTCAACACAGAATACACCGTGGGGCTTAAGATCTACGGGATGACAGAATCAACAATCTTTCTGATCGGGCTTATAGCCATGGCCGCGCAGACGATCATCTTCTATTATTATGACAGACTGACCAAGGATCGCGACGGGGCGGCCATAGCAGTGGCTGCATTATTTAGCAGGGGGGCGTCGTATCTTGCTATTGGCGTGATCTTCCTGTTCTTCGTAAATGGACCGGTATTCTATGTGAGCAATTTCATCTTCTACACATTCGCCATAGGAATAGCATATGCAATCTACTACCCTGCATCATACGACATGCTCTTCAAGACTCTTGGCGGCCACAAGAAAGGAAGTGCAATGGGCGTGTACGGCGCTATAGCAGGGATCGGCACCCTAACAGGCACATTCGCATCGGGTATCTTCTCCGTGGACTATGGATTTGGCATGACATTCATTATCGCAGCGCTGCTGATGTATTCGTGCAGCTATTTGTTCAAGATACTGCCTAAATCTACAATGATTTCCTGACTAATCTGGAGTTTACGATTCTGCTGCGGCGCAATTCAGATAAAACCGAGCCAGAGCAGCGCCATGCCTATGAACTCGGCATAGTAGAGGAGATAAGGATATGATACTATGTATAGAGTGCCAGCTATGCTGACTATGCAGACCCCGGTTATTATGCTTATCATCTTCATGTTGTGGGTCTTGCGGTACGATATTGCAGCTATGAAGACTATTATGATGACCGCCACGAATGTGGCGATAGACGATGCGATTATTACAGGTATTGATGGCTGCCCAGCAACGACATAATTCATTATCAGGTTGCCCTGGTCCTTTGAGAAGATAAGATAGGCAGTTATTGCAGTTATTATGAGAGTGAATGCGTAATAGATGTTGCGATAGAGTTTGCTCTTTATCAGCTGTATGCTGCCCAGCGCAAGCATCTCGACAAGTACTACCACAAGTAGCAGGTACGAATCTATTAGGAAGCTGGAGTATATTCCCTGGGCAAAGAGCGTCTCCATCAGCACGGTTATCGCAAAGAGCCAAAGGCCAGCGCTCCAGAAGAGATGGCTCCTCTGCTTCTTACCTATCCACTTCTTTGTCATGTACGCGGCGAGCACTATTGTAGGTATAGCAGTTAGCAGCGTTGCAAGAAATACCAGCATCTGCAGCGAGACCATTAGAACCACTAATTTAGATGCAAACTAAGTTTTTATATCTTATCCTGCAATCTGTGCTTATGGCGGAACACGGCGGCAGACGGATACTTGTGCTTGTAAGGCACGGCCAGAGCCAGACCAATGCGCTTGGAATAGTCTCCAGTTCTATCGAAGGGTATTCGCTCACCAAGACAGGATTTGAACAGGCGGCAAGGGCAGCAAAGAGCCTTTCATCGCTTGGAGGCATAGACGGATTCTATTCGAGTCCAGTGCTTAGGGCAAGGCAGACTGCAGAAGTAATAGGAGAGGCAATAGGCATGAAGGCCATAGTGGATGAGAGGCTTAGGGAGAGATGGTTTGGAAAGATCGAGGGCAAATCGATGCCAAGCAGTAGTAATGAGATATGGAAGAGCGATCCAAGGAACGAGGTAATGCCCTGGGTGGAGCTTAAGGCGAAGGTCAGCTCGTTTATTGATAGCGCGGTTGGAAGCCGGATAGTTGCAGTGTCGCACGGGGACACGATAGAGGCGGCATGCGATCTGATGGATGGCAGGGGAGCTGCTGTGCACCAGGCCCACTGCCCTAGAAACTGCAACTTCGTGATCATCGACCTTACAAACAGGGAGATAATCGCTTACGATGTAGAGGCTGTGCCTGAAGGCATCTGATCATTGTCAGTGGGCGGGGGAGAGTTCCGCATGCGCGTGACTCTCGTTTATGTATCTTGGGCCTCTCTGCGACGAGGCTATTGCCGCGATTACCGATATGAATGCGCCGAAATACATGACCAGTCTCATGCCATGGATGAATGCCGATGATATGAGATTGGGGAAGAAGAGGTTTCCAGTTATCGTAGCCTGTTCTGCGGAGGTAAGCTGGCTAAAGCTTGACGGGGGTATCAGCGACTTCATTGGATTGAAGCCTATTAGCGATGCAAAGAGCGCGGATGATGGCGCCAAATGAGAGAGGTTGAGCGCAAGCGGAGCAGAGATGTTCTCGGAGAGAAGCCCCGAATACAGCGCGGAGGGCAGGCCTTGTGATACGCCTATTGTAAGGATCGTAAAGAAAAGAACTATGCTAAACATCGTCGAGACGTTCATGAACGTCGCCCGCATACCAGACGCAACTCCTCGCCTCTCAGGAGGCACAGAGTTCATTATCGCAGTTGTGTTTGGCGCAGCGAATAGGCCCTGCCCTACTCCTAGCAGGAAGAGTATTGCCGCGAATGCCTCGTAGTTGAAGTTGATTGGAAGCATGGCCAGCATCAGAAATCCTGCTGCATTTATCAGCATTCCGACAGTAGTAAAGACCCTTGCGCCATACTTGTCTGATAAGTATCCAGATAGCGGGCCAAGTAGCATAAAGCCCAGAGGCAGAGGCAGCATATCTATTGCTGCGTGAAGCGGCGTGTCAATAAAATTCACGCCGTGCAGCGGAAGCCAGATCCCCTGGAGCCATATTATCATCATGAATTGCAGTCCGCCCCTTGCTATTCCTGCGAGCAGGAGGCTTATGTTTCCTGCAGCGAATGCGCGTATGCGAAAGAGTCCGAGGTGCAGCATTGGACTTTGCGCCTTTGCCTCTATGTAAATGAAAGCTAGCAGCATTATTGAACCGGCGATGATTAGGGCCAGGGAGTATGATGTGACTGCAGCAGGGACCACATAATATGTAAGGCCGAGAAGTATCATTATTATGCCAAGCGCAAATACGATGTTTCCAGGTATATCGAACCTGCTGTCCTTGTCTATTGTCGCTATCTCCCTTAGGCCAAGATACGCCCATATGGTGCCAAGTATTCCTACAGGAACGCTCACAAGGAAGACCAGATGCCAGTCTATCGCAGCCAGAACGCCTCCGGCTACCAGGCCAAATAGGCTTCCCCCTATTGCAGCTATCTGGTTGAATCCCAGCGCCTTGCCGCGCTCATTGTGCGGGAATGCATCGGTAAGTATCGCGGCGCTGTTTGCCATCAGGAATGAGCCGCCTATTCCCTGGATTACCCTAAGTATTATAAGGGATACTGCGCCTTCCATGCCGCTTATGAACAGAGACGACAGATATAGGAGAGTGGATGAGACTGCGAATAGGAGAAAGCCCAGGTTGTAGAGCCTCACCCTACCGAACATGTCTGATAACCTGCCTATGGTTACCACAAACGATGCGCTCGCAATTGTGTATCCGAGCAGGAGCCATAGGAGCACGTCGGTGCTGCCTGAGGAAAGGACATTTATGCCAAGGCCGCTTAGGACCGCAGGCAATGAGATTATCAGTATTGAGCCGTCGATGGTTGCCATCATGGCTCCCAGAGTGGTGTTGGATAATGCTATCCATTTGTAGTTTATTCCAAATTTGCTCTCTTTCTTTGCGACTTCCTGGTCGTACTTGGAGGTTCTTTGAATTGGACCCAAAATGGTACCCTTGCTCTGCTAATTAGCTGCAGTGCTGTTATGTCTGCATAAAAACATATTAACCTTCTAGGGCAGATTTGTTTATGCAGAGAAAGAATGTGCTTATCTCTCCCTCGATTCTTGATTCGGATCTTTCCGACATTGGAGGAACGCTAAGAAGGCTGGACTTGGCAGGAGTTGACAGGATACACCTTGACGTCATGGATGGTCATTTCGTAAGGAACCTATCGCTAGGTCCGCGCTCCATACAGTCTGCGAGGAGACATGCAAAGGCGCCGTTCGAGACGCACCTTATGATCAGCAATCCGGAAAAGTATGTAAAGGAATTTGCGGATGCCGGATCGGACATAATAATCGTGCATAGTGAAGCGTCGCATAAACTGGAAAGCACCATAAGATCAATACGAGGATGCGGCGCAATGGCCGGAATTGCGCTAAAGCCCGGCACGAGGGTAGAAGCTGCCAGAAAATATCTTGGGAGGATAGACACCCTGCTCATAATGGGCGTGCATCCGGGATTTGGCGGACAGAAATTCATATCCAGGTCTCTTGTCAAGATAAAGAAAGCGCGCGATATGATAGATGAGCTTGGATTGAAAACTGTTGTGGCAGTAGATGGAGGAATGAATGCGGATACTGCAAGGCTTGCCATAGCTGCAGGCGCAGATGAGATAGTGGCAGGATCTGCCATATTTAAATCCAATAATCCAGTGGGGTCGATAGCAAGGCTTCGCAAGATAGCAGACCATGAACTGCAAGTAAGGAATTTAAGTTTTAGGTACAGGAGAGTATTATGAGGCGCTACACTGTTGCGGTTATCGGAAGCGACAACGGGCTTGAGGAGTCAGGCCATATAGCAATTGCACTTGGCAGGGAACTAGCAAAAAAGAGGGTCAATGTAATTACAGGAGCGGGCCGCGGACTCCCATTGAAAGCTGCAGCAGCTGCAAAGAAGGCAGGCGGTCGGGTTTACGGAATCTCGCCGTGGGATAATGCAAGGACACATAGTGAAAAGCATCCTGAACAGGAGGGCATATTCGATTTCATATTCTACAGCGGGCTTGGGATGAATGGCAGGAACGTCATGCTTGCAAGAAGCGTTGACGCCTTGATAATGGTCGGTGGCGCGATGGGGACCCTCAATGAGTTCACCATAGCGTTCGACTACAGCAAGATAATAGGCGTGCTGGAGGGAAGCGGCGGATTTAGCGAGATGATACGCAAGATAGCGCCTCTTGGAAGGGACGTCGGGGCAAGGATAGTATACTCAAATGATCCGAAGACGCTTGTCGATAAGATATACAAGATGCTAAAGGAAGAGTGATTACTCCGTTGCCATCCTTACTGAAATTGCTATTATCCACAAAATGACCGGAAGGATGATGAGCCGCTCAAGGCCGCCGAAGCCTAAGCCGTCTCCAATTACTGGCCATCTTTGAATCACGCCAAAATCAGGAAGCATGAGGATGACTGCAAATGCGAGCGATGCGAGACCTGATAGCATGGTGTACTTTTGCCAGCCGCCGCTCCAGCGGCGATCTTTGCGCATTGCCATCGACGCAGCGACCAGGGACGCTCCGGAGCATACGAATGCTATAAGAGCAGAGGCTCCGTGCAGAGAAAGGAGCAGGTCTTCCGGGAAGAGCCCGACGCCCATTGCGCCTATTCCTGCGGCTGCAAAAAGTATTGACCAGACGCTATGCCATGCTCCCTTCCTAAACAACTCCTCAGCAAGGAACATTCCGCAGACAAGAAGAAGCCCGAAGAGTGCCAGGGAGAAGTTGAAGATGAACCAGAGAGGCGAACTTGGCCACGATATCCTGCTTCCCTGATATGTGAAGTAAGGCGGATTTCCATTTTGTATCCCAGAGCTGCCTAGATTGCTTATAGGATTTGAAAGAAGATTATAGCATCCGCCGTAATTAGCGCATCCGTATGCCATCTGGGTTATGGCCATAGCTATTATGAACTGCGCCGTTGCAAAAAGCCAGATCAAACCCGCCTTGCGCGTTGATTTCATCATATCCCCTAAGAATATCCGCAGTGCATGATTATTAACTAGGCTACAATACGCTAAGTATCAATGCGCCGACAAGCATGACAAGAAGCCCGATCAGCTGTAGCCTGGTCAGCTTGTCCTTGTATATCACGAATGCAAGGAAGGATACCACCATTGGCTGGAGGGCGACAAGCGCAGCGCCGATCGCAAGGACCGAGCTTCCGGAGGTTATCCCGAATATCGTATCTCCAGACGCATCAGCAAAGGAGGCGATGGAGACGAGTATCAACAGCACTGCTGCCGTCCTGTTAGTCCTTATTCGCGATGGCAAGGAGGCGAGGCTTGAAACGGCGTCTCTGTCTGAAAGCAGGTAGATGAGAGTGACTGGGAGGCTTATTACTCTTGATATAAGTATGGGAAGCGCGAATGTTTTCGCGGAGATCACCGAGTAGGAGATTATCATCCAGTAGATGGCCCAGGACACCACCGCAAGAATTGCGGGAATCATCCTCGTGTTTATCTCCAGTTTTTCAGTTATTATCGTCATAAGTGTTCCGAGAGCTATTATAATTATGCCTGCGGACTGCACCTGATTTATCCTCTCGCCAAGTATGAAGAGGCCAAAGAGCAGGAGAAGCGCCGGCATTATCTCCTGCAGCGCGGAGACGCTTGAGAGATTCTCTGTCGATAGGGCCTTGAACCCGAATATGAATCCTACAGCGAGGAATACTCCGGCAACAACAGCAGTCTCTATGCCAAATGGCGATATTGAATATATGCCTATTATCATTGTGGCTATCAGCACGGGAATTAAGCTTACCAGCACGTAGAGGAATGCTGACACGTGTGTTCCAAGCCCCGTGGCCACCTTCTTGTTTATGGTACCGGATATTGTCCAGAGGACCATTGCGAGTATGGCGGCGGTTGTGCCCAAGAGAATCATTAAATCAACGGTTTGTCATTCTTACGAATAAGTGTCTTACTTTCATCAAGCCCTAGGAGGGGATCGAACCCCCGACTTCCGGTTTACAAAACCGGCGCTCTACCACTGAGCTACTAGGGCACACAGAGATACTTGTGCTAGAAAGCTTAAAAATGGATTAGGGATGGCTTGCGCTCAGGGAGATTAAAAATTGCAACAAATAATTGCAATCACTCGCTGCTCCTGTTTGCGTAGAAGATCTGGTGTCTCTTTGGCTTGAGCTCCTGAACTATGTAGTTGAATGCGGCGTGAGGATCCGAGTGCTCTCCGCAGGTGTATATGTCAAGAGTTGCGTACTTGTACTCGTTCCATGTGTGGAGCACCATATGGCTCTCTGTTACGAGGGCTATCACAGAAACGCCACCTTTCTTCCCTCCGAAGGCCTTTGCGTCGATGCTCACAAGGGTCATCTTAGCCTTGTTTACGGCGTTTAGTATGAGCCCTTTAAGGTATATGGGATCCGAGGCGAGCTTTGGATCAAGCCCATAAAGATTGCCGAAGACGTGCAGTCCAACTATCCTGTCTTCCTTTTCCTTAGGAACAGTTATCTGCACTTCCCTTCCCTTTAACCTTGGTTTCGCGTGTTGTGTCAAGAGTGTTGCCATTTCATCTAGAACCTGGTTGTCTAACCAAACCCGTAGAATATTTAATTCAGTTTGTAATATGTAAGGGATAATAATTTAAATATATTACCCATGATTTGCGTAAAGGCTTACGCAGGTTGTTATGAACATAAAAGATTTGGATGGAAAGGTGCCGCGAGAGCTGATAGAATCGCTCACAAGTAGAGGCATCTATGAGCTTACGCCGCCGCAGAGGCTCTCGGTGGAATACGGCATCACCTCTGGAGGGAACTTCGTGGTGGCCGCTCCGACGGCGAGCGGAAAGACGCTCATCGCCGAGATGGCAATGCTAAAGGCAGTGCTCTGGGACAGGAAGAAGGCAGTCTACATAGCGCCTATGCGCGCCCTTGTTAGGGAGAAGTACAACGACTTCAAGAAGGATTATCCTTACCTGAAGGTTGCGATGTCTATAGGGGACCTGGACTCCCTGGACCGCTGGCTTGAGGATTACGACATAATACTCGCATCGACGGAGAAGCTTGACAGCCTGATACGCCACGGGCTCAACTGGCTTAGCGAGATAGGCTGCATAGTCGTCGACGAGGTGCACATGCTCGACGAGGAAGGAAGGGGACCTACGCTAGAGATACTTGTATCAAAGCTAAGGAGGCTCTGCCCCGGCGCCCAGATACTGGCACTGAGCGCGACGGTAGGCAATGCGAAGGAGATGGCCGAGTGGCTCTCGGCGCAGCTCATAGAAAGCGACTACAGGCCTGTTCTCCTCGAGCGCGGGATCGAGATAAACGGGAAGGCAGTGTACGACACCGGGCGGGAGGAGGATCTCGACAGCAAGAGCAGCATACCGGAGATAAGGGTTGCGGAGGACACGATAAACAAGGGGAAGCAGATAATAGTATTCTACGGGACGAAGAGGAACGCCGAAGCCGGCGCTGAGAAGCTGGGCGCGGCTATAGCAAAGAAACTTACCGAGGAGGACAGGGAGTACCTTAAGGCGCTTGGCGAGAAGGTTCTTGGTGTGCTTGGCAGGCCGACGATACAGTGCGAGCGCCTTGCAAAGGTGATACTGAAGGGAACGGCGTTCCACCACAGCGGACTTGTCAACGAGCAACGGGAGCTGGTCGAGGATGCATTCAAGTCCAACAGGATAAAGGCGATAGCTTCCACTACGACGCTTGGGCTTGGGATCAATATGCCGGCGCAGACCGTCCTGGTAAGGGACATTACAAGGTATGGCGAAGGGTACGGAAGCAATTACATCGGAATAAACGAGGTCACGCAGCTATTTGGAAGAGCCGGGCGGCCCAAGTACGATAAGCAGGGAAGGGCATTTCTCATCGCAAGATCCAAGGGAGATGCGCAGGACCTCTACAACAGGTACATACTCTCGGATCTTGAGCCGGTAAAATCGAAGCTTGGTATACGGCCGGTGCTCAGGACGCACGTGCTCGCATTCGTGGCGACGAAATTCCTAACGAGCGAGGAGGCGATACTCGACTTCATGGGAAGCACTTTCTACGGATACCAGTATTCTGACAACAGGCAGCTAAAGGTGATGCTCGAAGGGATACTTGAGGAGCTTGAGGATTGGGGATTCATCGAGAAGCGCGCGAGCACATACAATGCAACACGCATCGGCCATAGGGTGAGCGAGCTTTATATAGATCCGCTCACGGCGAAGTGGATGCTGGACTCGATGCCGAAGATTACCGATGACATTTCAATACTCTTCATGATATGCAACACTGTGGAGATGCGGCCGTACGTAAGAGCTACGGAGGAGGCGGAGGAGCACTACTTCAATTACCAGTCGATGGTGGATAGCAGCATCGCCAGATACGATGCGAGCGAATCGATGTATTACGATCCGGTTAGGCCATTTAGCACGGCGCTGATGCTAAATGATTGGGCATCCGAGAAGATTGAAAGGGAGATAATGAAGGATTACAGGACCACTCCCGGCGCGCTCTTTGCAAAGGTCACAAATGCTGACTGGCTGCTCTATGCAGGGATGGAGCTTGCAAAGATATCCCGGATAAACTCACTGAAGCTGCTTGAGATGAGGATAAGGATAAAGTACGGCATAAAGAAGGAGCTTATGGACCTGGTGCGCCTTGAGCAGGTGGGACGCGTAAGGGCGCGCATGATGTTCAATGGTGGCATAAGGAAGGCGCATGACATAAAAAGGCCCGAGGCGCAGGATGCGATGCGCACCATGTTCGGCAAGGAGGTCGCAAACAGGATAATTGCGCAGGTAGTAGGGAGCGGATCTTACGAGGAGAAACTTGATGGAAAATGATGCTTGCATCTGCGTTTTTAAGCAAAAACTGGCGGTTTTGTATACGTAAAATCCGCAATACGATAAAAAGGACTGAGGGAAAGCCTTATTAAAATGATTTGTATATGATAGTTTAGTCGTTAAAGGCGACTAGTGATTGAAATGGGAGTTTTCGACAAGCTTGGCCAAGCATTTGGAACCAGCAAAGAGATGAATATAGAGGAATACATGAATTCGGTGGAGATGGAGAACGTTGACCTTCTGCACGAGCCTGCAGACATGTACGTGAAGCCTGTCTCGATATCAAGCGAGGACGAGGTAAAGGCCATACAGGACGAGATATCAAGGAAGAACATAATACTTCTCGACATATCCGAGCTCAACAAGAGACCCACGACAAGGAAGAACGTGATAGACGCACTCAAGGCATATGTGACGAAGCTTAATGGAGACATAGGCCAAATAGACGCCACCAGGATACTCATAACCCCTGCGAAAGTGAAGATAATAAAGAGGAAGAGATAACCTCTTACTTCAGCGCGGTAATAAGGGCGTGCACCTCCTGCGCATTAGGCTGGGAGATGTATACTAGGCGCCTAAATACGCCCCTTACTGCTTTTTTGTTTCTAATCCTTTTCTTTTCAGTAACCTTATCGAATAGTCTAAACAGGTAGTCTAGCTCCTTCTTGTCGGTCTTGCGGCTCAGGGTGTCATCATGGACAGGCTTGAAGCCCTTTGAGTTTAGGAGATATAGCAGTATCCCCAGGGCATGGGAGATGTTTAGCACTGGATAGTCTGGGTTCGTTCCGATGTATGCCACCATGTCGCATCGCTCAATCTCCTCCTTCGTTAGCCCTATGTCGTCGCGCCCTATCAGTATCGCGGCCTTCTTGTTCGGCCCTAGTTTTGATATCCGCTTTGCCATCTCCTCTATAAGATAGATCCTCTTGAAGCTTACCTTGGCCTTCCTCCATATGCCGGTGGTCCCGACGACCACATCGCAGTCGGATATCGCGGATTGCAGATTAGGATAGATCTTTGCATTCTCCAGCAGATCGCGCGCGTGCTTTGAGAACATTATGGCCCTCTGCCCTATCTTGGTGCGCGGCTTGACAAAAAAGAGCTGCTTTATGCCGAAGTTCTTTGATACCCTTGCTATGTATCCCAGATTTATCTGATACCTGGGCTGCACTATTATGATCTTGAATTTCATTCAGACCACTAGATGAGGCTTAGCGCCGCTATCGTGTTAATGGCGATGTGAGCAAGCATGCTTGGGTAGACCGATCCCGTCTTCTTGAAGATGTATCCTGCGATTATCCCGAATACGAAGGCGGCTATCATCTCGACTCCGAACGTGGACATGTAGCTATAATGCGCCAGCCCGAAGAGAATCGCGCTTGGGATTATCCCGAGCCTTGGCACGAGAAAGCTCCTAAAGAGCAGCTCCTCGTTTATCGGCTCTATCACCGCTATGAACACTAGGAACCAGGTCGGCGCGCCGGAGAACACCTGGCTTACGTTGGTGTTTATGGTGGTATTGGTAACATATCCGGCAAGATTTACGACCATCTCAAGCAGTAGCACTATCACAAATAGCATGACGGCTAGTAGAAGCTTGTACCGCACGCCCTTTGATGCAAGCCCGAGACTTTTGAATATCTCCGAGCCGCTGACGCCTTTGTAGACCATCAAGTAGACTATTACGGCTATTGAAAGGGGCAGCAGAGATGCCACATTGCCAAGGAAGTTGAAGTTGTTCTGGCTGATGTAACCGTACTGGTAGATCAGGGTAATTGCCGCAGAGAACAAAGTAGAGAGCACTGCGTAGATTAGAAGGTATACGAGCAGCCCGTAGATGCCTTGGACTATCTCCTGCTTTGACTGCAAAGGCATCCCTGCATTCACTTCTGGCTCTTGAACTCTGTGTAGAAGCACTTGCCGCATGCGAGCCTATCCGCATGCACAGCCATCCTGGCCCCGCACTTTGGACAGAACTTTACCGCAGGCTTGTACTTGAATGCGAGTTTCTTTTCCTTTTTTGGTGCATCTGCCATAGTCACACCTTATGTTGCAGTGGCCGTGCTCTTGGCTGCGGCCTTCTTGCCCTTCTCGCCTCTCTTCTTGACGAGCTTTGCCATCGTCTGGGCATCCGTGTATGAATAAGCGGTTATGTCGCTGACCCTCAGGCCGTACTGCTGCTTTATCTCCCTTATCTCCACAAGTGCCGGATCTAGATTTAGCTTCTTGCACAATTGCTCCTTTACCTCGTCCTTCGTGGGCGTCTTGTCAGTATAAGTCGCTGTCGCGGATACCTCTCTCCTGCCCAGAAGCTTGTTCTCATTGTCGCTGTTTACCTTAAGTTCCATATTATCCACCTCCCATTACCCTTGATATTGCCCTCTTGCCCATGCTCTCCATTACCTCGACCTCTGATCCCGCCTTCACGGAGTCCTTTAGGTCTTCAGGAACTGGAAGTTCATATGTGTCGTAGGACTCAAGGTCCATGAGTTGAGCGTGATTTTCGGTTATAGATACCACCTGGGCCTTCTTCTTGTTTATCACTGGCACCTCTATGTCTGCGTCGCTTGGTTTGAGCAGTGTCTTCTTTGATCCGTCGAATATACCTACAGCAGTGACCCTCATCTTTGCCGCGCCGTGCTTTCCTGGTGAGGAGACGTCTATCTCGACCACCCTGCAAGGCACGCCGTCTATGAGCAGGAATCTTCCAGGCCTTAGGTCCTTCATCGAACCGTAGGTTATATCTTCGGGCAAATTATCACGCTAACTTCATACAAATTCAAGTTTAAATACTTAACGACTATCCTCTTTGCCTGCGCGGGCGCGCTCACTTTGCAATCCTCCTGATGCGTATACTTGCCATTGAACTTATCTCAAATCCGCTGTGCTCTATTACCACATAGCCTAAAGAGTTCTCGTTGAAATACTTCGCATCCCTGTTAAACGTGCCGCAGAAGGTGGTCCTTGTGATCCCGACCTTTCCCAGGTAGTGCATGTGGCCTATGAAGAGATAACGCCTGTCTGCCAAGAGCGCAAGTCGGGCCCACACGCTTACTAGCGGCGGTATGTAGTAGTGGATATTGTTTGCAACTGAGAAGAGTATTATTTTCTTTCCGAGCATCTCTAGACTGTGCGATCGTTCCACGTTGCCATGCGAAAAGAGCAGATTTCCAATCGCGTACCTAAAGTGCTCCTCCTTGCCGTTTAGGGTCTTGAGGGATTTGATGTAATTTAGCACCGCTTTTTTGTCCTTTAGATGCGCGTAGTCCTCGTCTCCCAGCATCAGGGCGGTCTTTTTGAGCGAAAACTTGCCTGACAACAAAGAGATGAACTCCTTATAGAGCCTCACCGATCCCGATTCCTTCGGATCTATATTATCCCCCAGAAGCACCAGATGATCCGGCCTCTCCTTCCTTATTATGGCCGCTAGTTCACTTATCCCTCCGCCGCGATAATGCAGGTCTGATATTACAAGAAGTTTCATTGGACCACACAGTAATTAGGGATTATAAAAATAAATGGGAGAGAGCACGGCGCTCCCTCCGCTAAGTAAGATGCAGGCCTGTTCAGTAGAGCTTGCCTATGCTCTCTACGTTCAGAGCAGCAACCTTCTCCGCTTCCTTTGCCCGCTCTCCGAACTTTGCCTTGACTCCGGTCACTACTGACATGACGCGCACCTCGTCCTTGAGCTCTGGAAGCATTCTTGCTCCGAAGATGACATTGGCATTGCCAGCGACGCCTTCAGTGACGCCCTCCCCTATCTGAGTTGCATCGCTGATGGTCAGGTTCGATCCTCCAACTACCTGTATGAGCCCTCCCTTTGCCCCATCGTAATCTACTGAGAGCAATGGGTGGGACCTGGTAGAGGCGATTGCCTGCGCCACTCTGTCTGTTCCCCTTCCGTATCCGAGGCTTATGACAGCAGTTCCGGTGTTTCTTACAACGTTCTTAAGATCAGCAAAGTCCAAGTTGATAAGGCTAGGCAGAGTTATGCAGTCGGCTATTCCCTTCACCGCATTGCCAGTGACATTGTCGACGACCTCGAATGCCCTCTCTATAGGTAGATTCGGCACATAAGAGAGAAGCTTGTCGTTCTCTATCACTATTGTGCAGTCAGCCTCCTTATTGAGCTGCTCGAGCCCCCAGTCAGCCTTGAATCTTCTGCTCCTTTCAAGCGAGAATGGATATGTCACAGTGGCGATCACTGTAGCTCCCATCTCCCTTGCGACTCTTGCAACTACTGGTGCTGCCCCGGTTCCGGTTCCTCCTCCCATTCCTGCGGCCACGAAGACGAGATTGTACCCTTCAAGGGCGGTCTCTATCTCTCCGCGGCTCACATCTGCGCACTTTGCAGCCACTTCTGGGAAGCCTCCGGCGCCAAGTCCGTTGGTTATCTCCTTGCCTATGAGCAGCTTCTTGTTGGCCTTTATCATGTTGAGGTGGCCTATGTCCGTATTAACGGCCACCGTGTCTGCACTCTTTATCCCATACCCAAATAGCCTGTTTACCAGGTTACTTCCCTGACCTCCTACCCCAACCACAGCTATCTTTGGGGTGAAGGCATCATAGTCGAATTGGTCAACCATATCAAGTCACCAAATTGTGATATGAAGGCAAGGCCCTCATATCATGTCCAGGCCTCCATACTTTACCTGTTGTGGCTCGTCAGCGAACTTTCCGACTATGCTGGATCCCTTTACTCCTGTCACTATGGCAACTATCTCTAGCTGGCCTTCGTATCCAGGTATGATCCTCGCGCCCCACTTGACGTTTGCCTTTGGATCCATCCTTTCGGTTATGATCTCTCCGGCCTTTATTGCGTCACCAAGGCTCAGGTCAGATGCGCCTGATATGTGGATTAGTGCTCCCTTCGCGTTCTCGAAGTCTACATCAAGAAGCTTGTTCTTTAGGACCGCCTCAGCCGCAGAGCCAACCTTGTCGTTGCCCTTTCCTGTTCCGACTGATATGAATCCTACGTCTCCGCTTCCCATGATCGACCTTACGTCTGCGAAGTCTATGTTGATCAGGCTTGGCTGGGTTATTGTCCAGACAAGTCCGCCTATTGCCTTTGCGAGTATGTCATCCGCAACTGCGAATGCCTCGTTCATTGGCAGGTTTGGAACAAGCTTCACGAGCCTGTTGTTGTCCAGAAGTATCACGCTGTCGCTGAACTTCCTTAGCCTCTGGATTCCCTCCTCTGCCTTTACCTTTCTCACTCTTTCGAGGTCGAATGGATAAGTGACCATAGATACCACTATTGCGCCCTGCTCCTTTGCTATCTGCGCAATCACAGGTATTGCTCCGGTTCCGGTTCCTCCTCCCATACCAGCGCATAGGAAGACGAGCTGTGCTCCTCCGAGGACCTCTTCTAGCTGCTGCCTGTCGGCCTCTGCGGCCTTTGCACCAACTTCAGGGTCTCCTCCTGCTCCAAGACCTCGTGTCATGCTCTTTCCTATAAGTATCTTCTTTATCCTGTCGTCAACTATCTTGAAGTGCGTTACGTCAGTGTTGACCGCAACTAGTTCAGTCCCCTTGACACCCACTTTCAGTAATCGGTTTACGGTGTTGTTACCTCCGCCTCCTACCCCTATAGTCACTATCTTTATCTGCGGAGCGCCGCTCGCGCTCTCCTCGCTTCTACTCAAATCATTGCCGAATTCTACCATGTGATCGCCAATAACAATCTTCGCAGGAATATATTTATATAGCTTATCTAGAGCAATGTGTAGGTAAATGATGAAACTTCACGTATTATATTATATATTAAAGTAAAAGGACGGAATGAAATTCCATAATTCTGTACAAAGTAACAAAGCAAAAATATAGAAATATTTGCCCCGAAATAGGTTCATGGAAGGCTCGAAAAAAGCGGCAGTAATGAAGCGACTTGAAAAGTACAACATGACCCGCTTTCAGACGTCAGTTCTGCGTGCTACTCTTGATATACCAAAAGGGGAAGTGAGGACGTACAAGCAGATAGCCGCAAAAATCGGACATCCAAAGGCTTACCGCGCAGTTGGAAGTGCGCTTAAGGAGAATCCTCTGGCTCCGACAATCCCATGCCATAGAGTTGTAAAGAGCAGTGGCGAACTGGGCAACTATTCAGGCCGCGGGGGGAAAAAGGGCAAGAGAAGGCTCCTTGAAATTGAAGGGTACATCATAAAAAAGAACAGGTAGAATTAGTTGCGCCGAGCGTTATCCGTCAACTTTTATCTTCTTCTGCTGGTCGAACATTTCAATTATCTCCTTTGTTGTCGTAGCATCATCGGAACTCTTGTCCTCCCTTATTCCGTCGCTCACCAGTCTTGGAAACCTTAAGGCATATCCGGGCTCGTCCCCATTCTTGCCGCACGTGTGCATTGGAGACCTAGTTATCTCGTCGGCTCTTACGGTTATAACATATTCGGGCTCGACCCAGAAATCAGGCGCTATTAACGCCTCGACTCTTGCAGGCTTCTTTGGAAGCTTGCTCTTCTTTAGAAGATTGCCCAAATCCTGCATCTGCTTCTCGCTAAATCCAGTGCCTATCTTCGATATAGTCTCGAAGACGTCCTTCTTCTCGTTGTATACGCCGCCGAGCAGGCCGCCGAGTCCGAACTCGGTCCTCTGGCCCTTGCCTCTATAGTAGCCGAGTATTACAAGATCTATCGTGTCGGAGAGCTCTCCCTTGTAGCTCCTCTTGAGCTTTATCCAGCTGAACTTCCTTGCGCCGGCGATGTAGGGTGCCAAGAGATCCTTTGCGACTATTCCCTCAAGCCCGCTCTCAACGGCGTCCTCGAAGTACTTGTCTATCTGCTTAGGAGTAGTTGCTATTATCTTATCTGAGAATCTTATGAATCCGTCGCCATTTATTATCGACTCTAGCTTCTTCCTGCGCTCTTCGTACGGCTTGCCAAGATAATCCTCGCCATCGAGATACATCAAATCGAACGAGAAGAGGTGTATCGGTATCTCCTGGCTCTTCTCCTCTACGCCGTGCTTTCTCTTTCTCTGTATCGTTTCCTGGAACGGCCTGAACTCTCCGGTGACTTCGTCATAAGATATCGCTTCCCCCTCTATTATCGCCTCTTTCGCATTGACCTCTGCAAGCGCAGCCTTTGCTATGTCAGGGAACATCCCGGTTAGGTCCTCAAGATTTCTTGAGAATATCTTAACCCTTCCCTTCTTCCTGTCTATATGGACCTGCGCCCTGAGGCCATCATATTTGCTCTCTATAGCACACCTGCCTCCCATCTTCTCGAGTATCTGCTCCGCTGTTGGCATCCTCTCTGCGAGTGCCGGGCGTATGGGCTCGAAGATTGACACCTTTAGGCCGGCTATTCCCTTCATCCCTTTTTCGCTAAGTATGTAACCGACTTTTCCCAGGTCGCTGCATATGTTGTACGCATTCTCCAGCTCTGCCTTCGACTTCCTGTCACCAGTATATGCCTTGGATAGTGATTCCAATATGGTTGCATCTCCTGCTCCGAGACGGAGTTTTCCCAGAGCAAATCGGATTATGTATCTTGCCTCAAGAGGCGATGCGGATGCGAGCAGCTCGACTAAGGATCCGATCTTTGCGTCCTGACTTCCTGCGCCTGAAGTGCTCGCAATCTTCTTCATCGATTCGAACACGTGATTAATCTCGAGGTGCTTTTTAGACAGGGGCCTGAGCCTCCCTTTCCTTATTAGCTCCTCCGCAGTCTGACCGAGGTCGCCGGTCTTCCTAAAGATTGCTATTGCCTCGTCCTTTGAGTGCCCGCTGGCTATTGCTATGGCATTCTCTGCGAACTTCTCCGCTATGCCTATCTGAATACCTTCGAAAGGAGGAGCTAGTACGCCCTGAGTCAGGTATATCAGGTTTTTGATCTCATCCGGACTGGCTTTTGATAGCAGCTCTGAGAGTATGTCCACCATGCTGAGCCTTGATGAGGTGTTTTCGAGCTTCTCGTAATAGGCGGAAACCTCGTCAAAGAACATCAAAACACTCAGTTAATTCTGTCATGAAAGGTATATATTCGTGCTTCGGAAAGATGGCAGATTTATAATTTAATGATCCGATATATACATGGATGCGTATGGAGTATGAAGGGTTGGACATCGCCACCGATGATAATGTATATGTTCCTGCAGAGGATTCTTTTCTTGCAGCCGAGACAATAAAGGAGGAATTGGATAGTTTTGAGGGGAGCGTAAGCGTTGCAGACATAGGATGCGGCAGCGGAATACTCGGGCTCGTTGCAGGCACTAATCCGAATGTGGATAAGGTAGTATTTGCAGACATAAGCGATGACGCATTGAAGCTGTGCCAGATGAATGTGGATAGAAATTGCCCCGTGGTCAGGGCAAACTGCATAGTCAAGAAGAGCGACCTATTTTCAGAAGTTTCCGGAAACTTCGACCTGATAATATTCAACGCGCCATACCTTCCAGACAAAGACAATAGCAAGATTGCTGGCGCCTGGTATGGCGGAAAGACAGGCATAGAAGTCTCGGTTGATTTCCTGCGGCAGGCAGTAAATCACATGAACGATGAATCAAGGATAATAATCGTCGAGAGCTCTTTTGGGGATATAGATACGCTTAATAGGGAGATAAGCAACCTTGGGCTCTATGTATCTAGGGAAAAGAGGCAGCACATAAGCTTTGAGGATATAATAGTAATGGTGCTTGGCAGGGCTGACTGGTTTGGATCCTGAAAGGATCACTCATCTTTTATCTTAAGCACTCTCTTCACTGTGGCCAGAGCATCAATTACCCTGTCGATCTCCTCCTGCTTGTTATACAAATAGAAGCTCATCCTGGATACGGCTGGAAGGCCAAGCACGCCGACCACCAGCGGCATCGCGCAGTGGTGGCCTGCCCTTATCGCTATTCCTTCGGCATCGAATATGGTTGAGACGTCATGAGGATGCGCTCCTTTTATTCTAAATGAGATCAGCCCCTCCTTTTTGGCTATGTCGCCTTTGCCAGGCCCGAATATCTGCATGCCGTTTACCTCCCCTAGCCTGTTGAATGCATATTTTAGCAGCCCCATCTCGTGCTCTCGGATGTTATCTAGGCCTACTGAATTTAGATATTTGATTGCCGCGCCAAACCCTATTGCGCCCTCTATGTTTGGTGTTCCTGACTCGAACTTCCATGGAAGCTCGTTCCAATCGGCAGACTCAAAAGTCACGGAGCGTATCATATCGCTACCCACAATCGCAGGAGTTGTCTCTTCAAGCAGCTCCTCCTTACCATAAAGTACCCCTATTCCAGAAGGCCCGAGCATCTTGTGGCTTGAAAGCGCAAGGAAGTCGCAGTCGATCTCCTTCACGTCCACCTTGCCGTGGGGCGCAGATTGCGCAGCATCGAGCATGACAACTGCTCCGGAATCGTGAGCCATCTTCGTCATGAGTTTTGCGTCGTTTATCGTGCCTAGCACATTCGATGCGTTGGTGAAGGCCACTATCTTCGGCTTGGACTCGAGCTTCTTGCCGAAATCGTCCATGTCTATGAAGGAATTATCTCTGAGCTTCACGTGATCGAGTATGGCGCCTTTCCTCCTTGCAAGCATCAGCCATGGGACTATGTTGCTGTGGTGCTCCATGTCCGTCACGAGTATGTGATCCCCCTTGTTTATCCTTGGCTCGGCATACGACAATGCAGCTATGTTTATAGCGTCCGTGGTGTTCCTACAGTATATTATATTGCGATATGAATCCGCATTTATGAATTTGGCCGCCAGCTCCTTCGACTCGACGTATGCATCAGTCGATTTCATTGATATCTCATACAGACCGCGATGTATGTTGGAGTTGTAGGTCTCATAATACTCTTTTACAGCATCTATTACAGCGCTTGGCTTCTGCGATGTTGAAGCGCTGTCTAGATATGCAAGAGGTTTCCCGTGAGATTTTGTGCTTAGTATGGGAAAGTCGTTCCTTATCCGGTCGACGTCTAATGCCATATTCACTCATCCAGCTTGTAACCTTCTTTCTCAATCTCTGTTATTAACTCTTTTCCACCCTCTCGCACTATCTTGCCGTTTGCCATAACGTGTATGAACTGCGGGTCCATGTAACTAAGTATGCGGCTGTAGTGCGTTATTAGGAGTATGCTCATTCCTGTCCTCTCCCTTATGTGGTTTATGTTTTCAGCTACTATCTTTACTGCATCTATATCAAGTCCCGAATCAGGCTCATCAAGTATGGCTAGTTTCGGACCGAGCATTGACATTTGTAGTATCTCCATCTTCTTCTTTTCGCCTCCCGAGAAGCCGTAGTTGAGCGACCTACCTATCAAGTCTTCCCTTAGCTTTAGGCTCTCTCCGTTCTTCTTTATCTCTCCCATGAATTCCTTGTAGGATATCTTCTCCTTGCTCAAAGCGCCCCTTGCAGAATTAAGAAAGTTCACTATTCCTAATCCTTCAATTTCAACAGGATTCTGGAACTGCAAAAATATTCCGAGCTTTGCGCGCTCATTGACTGGCATTTCGTTTATCTTCTCCCCATCGAAGAGTATGTTGCCCTGTGTTATTTTTACATTGGGATGACCCATTATCGATTTGGCAAGCGTTGTCTTCCCGCTTCCATTAGGTCCCATTAGAACATGCAGCTCGTTCTTGCCAATTTTGAGATTCACTCCCTTAAGCACATTCCTCTGCTCCGCATCCGCATGTAGATTATTTATTTCAAGTAACATTTTTCCACCTATTTGCTTATCCAGACTCCCTTCGCATTGAGATCCGAAATAATCCCGAAGGTTCCCCGTTCAAGCTTTTGAAGCATGACGTCCATGGCTATCTCGCTTGCCGCGCCGTTTGTCATATTCGATAAGTATTTTGACATAAATGCTATTATGAATGCCTTCTTTGCCTGTGCTTCCTCAAGGCCCCTTGATTGGAGGTAAAAGAGCGCTTCCTTGTCTATTGGCGAGGTGGCTGCGGAGTGCGTAGCCTTGACCTCGTTGCTATAATCTATCGACATGTCCGGAAGTGCGTCTATGTGGGCGTCGGGGCTGAGAAGTATCCCACGCTCAGTTATCCTGGAGAAGCATCCCTTAGTCCCTTTCTCCACCTTTGCAAATCCCTTCAGCATGCACTGGGAATTGCCATCGAGTACGGCTCCAGAATTTAACTGCGCATGACTCCTGGGCCTTGTATTTGAGATTGAATTGCTAAGATCGAACCTCTGCGAACCGTTGCCAAAAGCGATCTCATTTATATCGACAATGCTCTCTGTGCCGGACGAATCGACTATGCCTCGTGACTTTGTAACATGCCCGCCATTGTAAACAAAATTTGCGCGCAGTTTTGTGCTGTTTCCCACATCTGCCTTGTAAAGATTGACCACATCTGTTTCCCTGCCTTCATTATGCAGGGCGTTGATCTCGACTTCAGAGCCGTCTGCTGCATTTATCTCATGCAGCACGGCCACTGCGCCTTTCTTTTCGGATTCAGAAACAAATATTTCAAAGACGTTTACCCTTGACCCTGCAGCGGCATTTATGATCACTTGCACTGTGAGTGCTTCGCTGTTGAGAAAGAGCAG
Organism: Microcaldota archaeon; assembly: GCA_027449585.1. Lineage (GTDB taxonomy): Archaea > Micrarchaeota > Micrarchaeia > Micrarchaeales > CABMGC01 > JAJZNA01. The sequence continues at coordinate 33,153 of DAIDLJ010000005.1, forward strand.
GTTTACGCGCTTATCCTCTTTTCCTTCTGCGTTTATCACCAGAAAGTCTCTTGAATGCGCATTGACATATGCGGCTAGTTTGTCGTCACTGCTCTTGAATAGTTTCTTTCCATCAAAGTGTGCGTAGAGGTCCTCCCACTTCAACACCTTAACCAAATCGCTATTTGATTTGGACGTTTCCCCGGAAACAATCGCGTCGAATTTTATCTTTGTGCTCTCGGATACCTGACGGGATATCCTTTCCAACTCTTTGCTGTCCTTTGCGTGGTTGCTTTCCGGAAGAGATACTTCCATTGAGTATTTCTTATACAATGGATTTGGCTCCTGCGGCAGCTCACCATAATTAGATAGTGCATCTTTTACGAATTCCTCTCTAGAAAGCATGAAATCAGTCTCAGCCGACACCCTTGCTCGTATCCAGTTTTATGAGTCGCTTAAGCTCCAGTGAGTATTCGAGCGGAAGCACCTTTGTTAGGTCCTCTATGAAACCCAGCACTATCATCGCAGTGGCGTCATCCTCGGATATCCCCCTTGACATGAGGTAGAATATCTCTTCGTCGCTTATCTTCCCAACCTTTGCCTCATGGCTTATCATTGCGTCGCTCCTGTTTATCTGATTGTACGGATAGGTATTGGTCTTTGCATTTTCGTCAAGAAGAAGGGCATCGCATGAGACATGAGACTTCACGTCTGCCGCGTTTTTGGCAACATGAAGAAGCCCCCTAAAACTCGTAACCCCAGATCCTTTTGAGACGCTCTTTGAGATTATCTTAGATGTTGTATTGGAAGCGAGGTGATATATCTTTCCGCCAGAATCCTGAACCTGCCCCTCGCCTGCGAGAGCTATGGAGAGAACCTCGCCGCTTGACCCTTCACCCTGAAGGAATATAGAGGGATATTTCATGTTTATCCTGCTGCCTATATTGGCATCTATCCATTCGACTCTTGCACCTTCAGCTGCGTGTGCCCTTTGCGTGACCAGATTGTAGACGTTCTTCGACCAGTTCTGTATAGTTACATATCTTATATGTGCATTCTTCAGCGCCACTAGCTCCACAACGGCTGCATGCAGGGAATTAGATGCGTATACCGGAGCAGTGCACCCCTCCAGATACACTACATCTGCACCTTCGTCGGCGATTATTAGCGTCCTCTCGAATTGCCCCGAATTTCTCGCATTTATCCTAAAGTACGCATTGAGAGGCATTGGGACCTTTACGCCCTTTGGCACGTATATGAAGCTTCCTCCGCTCCATGTGGCAGTGTTGAGCGCCGCAAACTTGTTGTCGGTAGGAGGTATTATCCTGCCCCAGTACTTCTTCATGAGCTCCGGATACTTCTTAACGGCAGTGTCAGTATCTGTGAATATTACCCCGAGCTTCTCGAGCTCCTCGTTTATGTGGGAGTACACTACTGAACTGTCGAATTGCGCTTCCGCTCCTGCAAAGAATTTCCTCTCGGCTTCTGGAACGCCGAGCTTATCGAATGTCTGCTTTATATCATCCGGTACGTTGTCCCACTTGTTGGACTCCTTTTGCGACTTGGGATTCATGTAATAATAGAAATCATCAAATTTTATGCCGCTAAGGTCTGCTCCCCATTGCGGCATTGGCTTGCTCTCGAATACCTTGTACGCTGTGAGCCGCCGCTCGAGCATCCATTCGGGCTCGTCCTTGAGTTTTGATATGAGCCTGACTACCTTTTCTGATATGCCTTTTGGAAACTCGTCGTAGGACACGTCCTGGTAGAACCCATACTTGTCCATGTATTCCTTCTTCTCGACTACCTCTTCCAGACCTTCATTTGACATAAGAAAACCTTAATTAGCGCCCTTGTTAAGAGCAGAAAACTTGCAATCGAACTTGTTGAGCGTTCCGCACAGGGAGCAGACGCATGCCCTGAGCCTTGCCTTGTCCCCTTTTGCTATATCCGCTATGTACGGGGAGAGATCAGAACTCGATATGCTGCTGCATAGTCTCTCGACGGAAGCTGAACACTTTTTGTTCAAGTACTTGCTGACTGCCGCCTGGGCCACGCCGAGTATCTGCGCTATCCTGCTTTCACTCATGCCATATTTTTCCTTGAGCGTCCTGGCTATTACGATCCTTGCCGCAGGTATTACCTCTTCTGATGCACGCTCGTAGCCGTTGGCCATTTAAAGCACTTTATAACAGAGTTATAAGGGCTCCGCATCTATTTATATTTATCTATAATCCCGGTACTTTTATCAGGCTCTTGCAGGTTCAAAGATTACGTTTATAACACTTGTTAACAAGATTTAATCTGCGTGTTGCTATGCTGCATGACTCATTTTCACACGAATATGCATTTATGGGATTTGACGACCTTAGCCCGAGATACAAGAAGCTCCTGATGTCGGCAAAAGGCGCAATGAAGAACTATTACGACCCCTACAAGAACAATATGATAGGAGCTTCGGTGCTCACTGAATCGGGAAAGATGATATCTGCAGCCAATGTAAACAATAGCTCATCGATAAACAGCACATGCGCAGAGCGCTCTGCGATAGCTAAGGCGAATTCGGTTGGTGAGCGCAGGTTTAGGGCAGTTGCAGTTATTGGGAAGCCTGGCAACGGAAAGAATTACACGATAACGCCGTGCGGATCTTGCAGGCAAGTCATATATGAATTTGCAAGATACTCTAAAAGGGATCTTGACGTGATAATGTCAAACGGAACAATGGACAAGATAATAGTGCTTAAGATCTCTGAGCTTTTGCCGCTTGCTTACAGATAGAAATATATTCATCCCTCCCAGACTTACAGTGACTGGACTTTGTTTTATTTATCTATTCCGAATTCCTTCTTTATCTTGCCAACCTTTGGCCGTATCACAAATATGCAGTAGGCATTGATGGGATTCTTCTCAAAGTATTTCTGGTGTTCTTCCTCAGCCGGATAGAATTTTTCAAGTTTTTTGACCTCGGTTACTATCGGCCTGGCGAACCTCTTCTGGAGCTCCTTGATGAAAAGCGTTATGGCATCCTTCTGATCCTGCGTGGTATAGAGTATTATTGAACGATACTCTGTACCGATATCTGCCATTTGCCGATTTGGCGTGGTGGGATCGTGCATCTTGAAGAAAATATCCAGTATCTTGTTCAGTTGAGTCTTCTCTGGATCATACTCTACCATGCATACCTCTGCATGGCCCGTACGGCCGCCTGCCACGGACCAATAATCAGGATTACTGGATTTTCCTCCAGCGTAGCCGACGGTTGTCTTTAGAACCCCATCGAACATTGAAAATACTGCCTCTGTGCACCAGAAGCAACCTCCACCAAGCACTATAGTTTCGCGCTTATTTTCCATCATCATCCTTCTTTTCAGGTATAAATTTCATGGAGATCGAGTTCACACAGTGCCTTTCATCTGTTTTAGTGAACCCCTCGCCCTTGAATAGGTGGCCAAGATGAGCGCCGCATCTTGCACATTCGAGCTCGTCTGCTGCGCCTAGCATCTTATGCGTAAAATCTGGCATGACGTGTTTTACGGCCCCAGCAATCTCAGTGTCAAATGCGGGCCATCCGCAGTGCGCATCGAATTTGCTATCGGACTTATAAAGAGGCAGGCCGCACCGTCTGCATACATAAGTGCCCTTCTTGAAGAAATTATCATACTCCCCTGAAAATGGCGCTTCCGTGCCTTTATGCATAATTATGGATTCTTCTTCCCTTGTAAGCTTGTTTAACTTCACCGGGTCACTTGAGTTTTGAGGTGCAGAAAGGGCATCGTATGGCCTTTATTGGTATGCTTGATGCGCAGTAGGGGCAGACCTTCGACGCCGGTGGTACTGGCTGCGTGGGCTTCTTGTTATACGCCGATAGCCTTGACATTGGCTTTATGACGAAGAAGAATATGGCAACGGCTATGGAAATGAAAGAGATGACGGAATTTAGGAACGCGCCAATAAGGAAGGTGCTGCCGTTTATCGTGTAAGTTATGCTCGCGAAGTTTACGTGGCCGGGTATGCCTATTATTGGAGAGACGATGTCGGTTACAAGCGCGGTTACCAGCGCGTTGAAGGCGGCGCCCATGACGAACGCTACTGCAAGGTCTAGGACGTTGCCCCGAGATATGAAGCTCTTGAATTCATCAAGCAAGGACATATTATCAGGTATACTTGGAGCAGCGTATTTTTATCATTATGCCTGGCTTGCGCAGATGCACATTATTATTAAACTCTATGCAGAATTATCTGCTGTAAGTGATGGTTGCATGACCAGAGCCGGATCGTTAATATCGACCCTAGTCTCAGAGTACAAGTTGCCTACTTTCGCCTTCATAGGCCTACTTTGCGGAATTATCCTATACATAGCGGGAAACAGCCATGCGGCGGATCTAGTCTGGTATGCTGTTCTAGTCCTTGGAGGCATACCTCTGATAATAGAGACATTGAAAAAAGTTGCTGACGGGGTCTTCTCTGCCGACGTGGTTGCAACGCTTGCAATAATAGTAGCATTTTTACTTGGCAATGCCTTTCCAGGAGCCATAATAGTTATGATGCAGTCCAGCGGAGAGGCGCTGGAAAGATACGGTTTCAAACGGGCGTCTTCCTCCCTCGAACAGCTTATCGCACGCGCGCCTAAGACTGCAAGGAGAAAGAAGGGTAAGGATATAGAGGAGATAAGCGCCGAGGCGGTTGTTGTTGGAGACATACTTGTGATAAGACATGGAGACATGGTGCCGGTCGATGGAGTAGTGACACGCGGGATGGCATACCTTGACGAATCTGCGCTGACAGGAGAACCCGTGCCGAAGAAGAAGAAGGCAGGGGATAACGTACTGAGCGGAAGCATCAATTCATCAGGAACATTCGAGATGAAGACGCTAAAGAAGAGCAGCCAGAGCGAATATGCAAAGATAGTCGAACTGGTAAGGAAGGCGCAGCAGGAAAAGCCTGGAATCCAGAGGCTTGCTGACAGATATGCCGTCTACTTTACGCCCCTTACGTTGATAATGGCTGGTGCGGGATTTTTGCTGACAGGAAGGTTCGAGACCGTTCTGGCCGTACTCGTAGTGGCAACCCCCTGCCCACTCATAATAGCAGTGCCGATAGCCGTGATAGCCGGAGTGAACAGGGCAGCAAACAGCGGAATAATAGTGAAAAGCGGCGCGGCAATAGAACAAATTGGCAATGCAGATACGGTATTCCTTGACAAGACGGGCACAATAACATACGGTGAACCGCTTGTTGAAAGGATAATACCTGTAGGCAGGCATAACAGCAAGGATCTTCTTTACAAGAGCGCATGCGTGGAGCAGCTATCTGCGCACCCTTTGGCCGTAGCGCTTGTCAAGAAGGCGAGAAAGAGCTTCGGCAAGCTTGAAGCGCCAAGGAAGTTCAAGGAGCATCCTTCAAGCGGAGTTGAGGGGTGGGTTGGGAAGTCGCATGTTGCAGTGGGATCCAGGAAGTTCTATGAGAAGATAACCGGCATGGAGTTCATAGGCGACTACCAGAAGATGGTTGATGAAGAGAACGAGAAGGGAAGCCTCTGCTCGCTAATAGCAATAGACGGAGACCTTGCTGGGATAATAGTACTAAAGGACAAACTCAGGCCGGGCATAAAGAATATGCTTTCCGAGCTTGGAGATATGGGCGTGCAGGACATACACATGCTCACTGGGGACAATGATGCAAACGCAAGAGTCATTGCAGAGGAGGCTGGCCTTAAGAACTATGAGACAGGGCTTCTTCCTGAAGACAAGGAGAGGATAGTCAGGCAGGCTACGGAAAGCGGTAAGGACACTGTGATGGTAGGCGATGGCATAAATGATGCGCCAGCCCTGGCCACAGCGACTGTCGGAGTCGCAATGGGAGCAAGAGGTACGGGAATATCGGCCGAGGCGGCTGACGTAGTTATACTTGTAGATGATGCCACAAAGATAGGAGAGGCCATGAAGATAGGTAGGAGAATGCTAAGAATAGCAAAAGAGAGCATACTATTCGGCATAGGGGCGAGCCTTGTGCTGATGGTTATAGCCGGATTTGGATACATACCTCCGGCCATAGGAGCTGTGCTCCAGGAGGTCATAGACGTAACAGTTATACTAAACGCGCTCAGGGTGCGATAAACGAGGTTTCTCAAATGATAAAATCAGAAATGATAAAGTATAGGACCGGAGATGACGAGATAACAGGATATCTTGCGCAGCCAGGAGATGGTGGAAAGCATCCCGGAGTAGTTCTTATACATGAGATATTCGGACTGGACGAACATACTAAAGACGTCGCAGGACGCCTTGCGGCAGAAGGCTACGTTGTTCTTGCACCGCATCTGTTCTCAAGCAGAAGGCTCTCGAAAGTACTCACAGCAGAAGGGATATCAGAGACAATGAAATTCATGATGTCATTGCCCATAGAAAAGCAGAGGGACGAGAATTACAGGAATACAGAATTGCAGAAGATGGATGACAAAAGGAGGGAGATGATATCCGGCGTTTACGAGACCCTTTTCGTAAATAGGCCAGTTGACCTCCTGACAGGATACCTCTCTTCTGGAGTTGACTATCTAAGCAATCTGGAGAGCGCAAGCGGAAAGATAGGCAGTGTTGGATTCTGCTTCGGAGGCGGAATGTCGATAAACCTAGGCTGCACCGGAAAGACTGATGCGTCAGTGATATTTTACGGTGATAATCCAGACCCGATTGACAAGATCAAGGATGTGAAAGGTGCAGTCATGGGACTCTATGGTGGTGAAGATACTAGAATAAATTCCAAGATAGACGAGCTCGTTAAGGCACTTGCTGCACACAAGAAGAGCTTCACGATAAAGATGTACCCTGGGGCGCACCATGCATTCTTCAACGATACAAGGCCGCACTATAACGATGCTGCGGCAAAAGACGCATGGCATATGCTTCTTGACTTCTTTGACCATAACCTCTAGGGAGCAAGGATCATGTTACATGTTGAGAAGCAGGATTGAGAAATTCAAATAGGCCGCAAAGCACGCCCAGAGGAGATATGGGATCATAAGCATAGCGGCTCTTTTCGATATCTTGCTGAAACTTATTATAGTGACAGCTATTGCAACTAGCAGGAATGAGATCTCGACTAGGCCGTAAAACGGGGATTTCAGATAGAAGAACGCAAAAGACCAAAGAAGATTAAGTAGAAGCTGGAGCCCATAAAGATTCATTGATGCGCTTCTTTCCCTTAATCCCTTCTTTGAGTTCCAGACAAGATAGAACGCACTTCCCATAAGGAAAAATAGGACGATCCAAATCATGCCTATAACATAACCTGGAGGGGTGAATGAAGGTTTTGCGAGAGTCGGGTACCATGACTGCAGGGATGACCAGGTTAATGCCGACCCAAGCACCCCTCCAACTAATTCAGTAGCTACTACCGAAATTACAAATCTCTTTAGATTCGTATTAGACACCTAAGAATGCTTCTTATTAAGTATATTAAATATTTGCGGTGGTCAAGGCTGCACATATCCAGGCGCCCATGCAGATGTATAGGATATGCCAGTCTGCACTCCGTCGTGTCCGTTGCCGCTGTAATCCTGCGCGTTGCCGTTTAGAGGCCACCAGCCGACGATGTGCGCAGGATCTATTGGCGCGCCGCCGATGCCTTCTTGGTAGAGCGCACTTATTTCAATGGCTGAAAGGGATGTGTTATAGACCTGCACGTTGGAAACCAGGCCATCCATTGCTTCGTTGCAGCATCCAATTCCCGTGCCTCCTGCCAGGCGGATAGGGGCATTCTCGATTATATTGACCGATGCGGCGGTGGTGCTTACTATCTGCTTTCCGTCCTCGAATATGGTAAGGGCATGGGACTGGTTGTTCCATGTAAGCGCCATGTCGTGCCACGTGTTTCCGGTTATTCCAGAGCCGCCTGATAGGGGGCATGGCCATCCGCAATACTGTATCTCAAACTGATCTAAACGTATTCCGAAGTTGATCTGACTGTTGCTCTCTATAAACGTGAGGTCAACGTGATTTGGATTTCCTGGAAGGATGGGGGGCGATGCAAGCACACTGGAATTCCACTCGACCCATCCGTTTATTGTGAAGGAGTAGCCGGAGAAGAAATCGCCGTTTACGTCAATATAGTCGTTTAAGCTGTTGCCAGAGTATGCCACGAACTGTGGGAGGTTGTTATTGCACTGTCCTGCGAGGCTGATGCTTGCGGGCGTCTTAATTATCTGGCATGCGCCTGCAGGTATCGCCTGCACCGCAGAATTTGGATTGAGAATGCCTAACTGAAATACCGCAACTAGGACTATAACCAGTATTAGGATAGACCACCCATAGGTCATCAGGTACTCCATTGCTGACTGGGATCTAAGCGACTTCATGCCACCATCAGGCAGTATCCAGATGCTCAAATGAGGTATATATTAATTGCAGGAGGATCTCAAGCTGCGTAGCTTGATCTTAACTGCAACTTTCACTTGACAAGAGAGAGCTCCTTGCCTATCTTCTCTATCTTCTCGATGGCAAAGTCTAGATCCTCCCTTGAATGATCAGCTGACATCATCGTCCTTATCCTTGCCTTCCCTTTTGCAACCATTGGGAATACTATTGGAAGCGCATAGACTCCTTCCTCAAAGAGCCTCCTGCTCATCTGCGCGGCCTTCTCTTCATCGTAGGTCATTATAGGTATTATTGGAGTTTCACTCACCCCAGTGTCGAAGCCGAGTTCCTTGAGCCTCTTCTTGAAGCTCTTGGTGTTCCTCCAGAGCTTCTTCACGAGCTTGTCGCTCCTATCAAGAAGTTCCAGCGAAGCTATGCTCGCCGCAACGGTAGCCGGAGGGTGCGAGCCTGTCAGCAGCCATGTCCTTGACTTGTTGAGCAGGTACTTCTTCAGGGTGCTTGTGCCTGCTATGTAGCCGCCCATTGTCCCGAAGCCCTTTGAGAAAGTGCCCATGTCCATGTCGACGCGGCCTTCGAGCTTGAAGTGATTTGTTATGCCGCGTCCGTTCTCCCCGAGCACGCCGTCCCCGTGGGCATCGTCGACGTATGTGCATGCGCCATACTGCTCGGCGAGTTCGACTATCCTGTCAAGCGGCGCTATGTCGCCGTCCATTGAGAAGACGCCGTCGGTTATGACCAGCACCCTCTTGGGATTCTTGGCATTGGCCTCCTTGAGCCTTGCCTCAAGCTCGCCCATGTCCTTGTGCTTGTATATCGTGCGCTCTCCCTTTGTGAGCCTTACGCCGTCTATTATCGACCCGTGATTGAGCTCGTCTGATATTATTATGTCGCCTTCCCTGACAAGCGCAGGTATCGCGCCGCTGTTTGCCGTGAACCCGGAATTGTAGTATATAGCATCCTCTGTGCCCTTGAACTTGGCTATTGTCTCTTCAAGCTTGATATGAAGGTCCATTGTTCCTGCGATCGGCCTTACGCTTCCAGAACCGGCGCCGTACTTCTTTATGGCATCTATCGCGGCCTTCTTTAGTATCCTGCTGTTTGATAACCCAAGATAATTGTTTGAGCATAGCACTACCATCTCTCTTCCTTCTATCATAGTTCTTGCTCCGGAAGGCCCTTCAAGAGTCCTTGGATTCCACAGGAGGTTCTTGCCTTGCATCTCCTCAAGCTCTGCCTTTAGGTCGTTTTGAAGCTGATTGTTCATGAATGCACCAAATATGAATTATTAGTAGGAATTAATAAATGGAAACAATGGCTACGCTCTTCGTCCATGAACCTGGATTCAATCATTAAGTAATTGACTTTAAATTCTTTGACAGCGCTTATCAGCAATATGAAGATTTTAGTTACCGGTGCGGCTGGGCAGATAGGATCCGAGCTCGTGCCCGCGCTTAGGGAGAGGCATGGGAGAGAGAATGTAGTGGCGCTCTACCATCACAATGTCCCTGCAGATAGCGGCCTTCACGAAGTCGGTGATGCAGGAGATGTCGAGTTGATAAAAAGGATAATCAAGGAGCATGACATATCAACAGTATACCATCTTGTAGGCGTATTATCGGCAAAGGGAGAGAAGGATCCGGACCTTGCATACAAGGTGAATATGGGAACGCTAAAGAACATACTTGATATTGCAAGGGAGAGGAAGGATGCAGGAACGCCAATAAGCCTATTCTGGCCGAGTTCCATAGCTGCATTTGGACCCACAACGCCCCGCGATATGACGCCACAGAGAACGGTTCTGGAGCCTGCTACCATGTACGGAATAACCAAGGTCGCAGGAGAGCTCATGGTCAACTACTACTTCAAGCGATATGGAATAGACATACGCAGCTTGAGATATCCTGGGATAATAAGCTGGAAGACCCCGCCTGGAGGAGGGACCACGGACTATGCTGTGGAGATATTCTATGGGGCATTGAAGGAGAAGAAGTACACCTCATTTCTTAGGGAGGGAACATACCTGCCCATGATGTACATGGATGATGCAATAAGGGCTACAATGGAGCTGATGGAGGCAAAACCTGAAAGGATAAGCGTAAGGACAAGCTATAATATAACGGCAGTGAGCTTTGAACCTGCGGAGATGGCTCTCGAGATAAAGAAGCATATCCCTGAATTCGAGATCTCATTCAATCCTGATTTTAGGCAGAAGATAGCCGATTCGTGGCCTAAATCAATAGATGACAGCCAGGCAAGAGAGGACTGGGGATGGAAGCAGAAGTTTGGGCTTAGCGAAATAGTAGAGGATATGCTAAAGAACCTCGGAAAGCAGCTTGAAGCTTAACTTTTCATTAAGGAGTTGGGGTGTGGGGGCAAGAATACGCACAGATTGCCGCACGGGTTGGGATGGGTATTGTGCAGACAAAGAATAGAAAGCGCTATATCCTTGCCCCATAATACTTCTGATTTTTCTCGTTTATATAGGTTATTTCTTTTTGAATTTTATTTGCAATATTTTCGGATTTTTAATTATTTGCCGTCTGATGTGCTACTTCCAGATAAATCGGTAGTTTGACGCTGCATCAAGGTTCCTCAGGGGCAGGAGGCCCTTGAGCGGCTTTATTATGAAGGCGTGCTTCTCGCTTACCTGTTCGCGCCTAAGCAGCGCCTTGTGCCACTTTATGCCCTTGTCAAGTATGGCCTTGCGGCCATTTCC